>JAUPVJ010000085.1 GCA_030917145.1 Patescibacteria group bacterium | reverse complement strand
TTGTTTAAAACACTCTCAATTTTTTTATTAGTTTTTTTTAGAATTTCTAGAGCAATTCTTTGCGCTGATATGTGTCCGTAGTGCAGGTAGGGGGAAAGATTGGATTGTCCTTTTTCGTTCGGATCATTTCTGTCTTTACCATAACTATTTAAATCATTATCTAAAAATTTTTTAAGTGCCTTTTTTGCATGTGTTTCTCCGGGCGTGATCCATGAAGCTTCAGGAATACTTTTATCTTTAAAATCATCAATGATTTTTTGCCAGTGAATCTGAGGAGTTTTCACAGAATAACTTTTTTGTTTGGAAAGTTTGGGAATTTCTTCTAGAAAATCTGGAATAATTTTGTAGATTTTTGGCCGTAGGGTGTGTGCACCAAATTCTTGTTTTTGTGACGCGAGCCAGCACGGCACTATGTTGTGTGTATCGACAACAAAAAAAGGAACTTCAAGTTTTTGTTTTAGAAACTTTTCCCATTTGATTGAGATTTTAAGAGGGGAGAAGTCTGTAACTACGGCTCCAATTTTTTCTTTATTTACAAATTTTAAAATATCTTCCTCTGTCTTTTCTCCAGAAACCAAAAAGAAAGAAATGTTTTTTTCTTTAAGGTTTTTCTCTACAACTTCCAGTCCTTTTATTTTAAATACGTGACTGCGAAAACTTCCACCTAAAAATCCAGGAACAAGGTTGTATAAAACAAGAAGGGGAACATTTTTTTCTTTGGCTAATTTTTCTGCAAAAAGAAGTGCGTAGTTGTCACTAACTCTTTGATCACGGTTCATCCAGTACAGGATGGCACCTTCCATGTACTCTTTTTTGTTTAGTTTTAAGCTTCGTTTTTCGATGTTAATCATTTGATTTACTATTTAATTATGATAACATTTTAGGGAATCTTATGAATACACAAACAAACAACTTTTTCTTCGGGTTTTACTTCTGGGCTACTTCGCCGAGGCTGGGTTGTTTTGCTTAATTTTTAAAGTAAAAACCGCTCCGCCTTACGGCGGAGCGGTTTTGTTTTGGGAAAGTGCCACCAGAGTTAAAGGTGTCACTTGTCTGAAACAAAACCAAACCAGATATAGTTCTTTATGGAAACATACTTCATATCTTGCGAACCTCAAAATACTGAGGAAGTCATTACGATTATCAAAGAAAGACCGGGATACAAATTTCTCGGGCAAGCCTCGGATAATCAAATGGTTTTTTCGGTAGAAGCCGTTACTTTTCACGAAGCTTATAAAGGGTTAGTGCGATTGGCCTCAATCAAGAAAAGTAATCCTCTTGATAAAAGAGAGGTGGTAGAAGTGTAAGTAAAGCGACCTTTGGGTCGCTAATTTTTTTTGCAAAAAAATAACCGACTATGTCGGTTTTGTGTTTTATTTAAAACTGATACCCAAATGTGTTGCTGTTTTACCTAACTCTAACACGATTGTTTGGATTAACTCTTTCATTTCCGCTCGTGCTGGATCCGTTACTCTTGCGGGATCGCAAGCGTTTGCATATTCGAAGAGTAGTTCGGAAGCATCTCGCATGGTCATCAATCGATGCCTCATGTACTTCACCACATCCCCCTGTTTTTTTTGTCTGGTGGACCCTGGGACGTGAGCTAAGCCATGGACAACTGGGAGATTGTCGATTTTTGCAAGCTCTACCGTAATGGCTTGATTAACAGCAGCTTTAGTTTTTGTCCTATCTCGAGAGGCAATCTTGTACACACGTAGCTGTGTTTCGTGTTCACGGTTACAGATTTTTAGAGCTGTATTGATTGAGATCCGATCCTCCTTTGGTGTTGGTGCACTTAAGAGTGCAAACAAACTCGGTTCCAAATTATTGATTTGGAGGAGTTGATTGACGTAAGCTTCTGTCCATCCAAGATCCTCCGCGAGCTCTTTCGCTGAAGCCCCACCTTCGATTTCTAGTTTTATGGCTCGAGCTTTGTCTCCAAGCGTCATGTCTTCTCGACAGCAATTATCAATAAGAGCTGCGCGATGGGACTGAGGACGTGTAGCGGGAGAATAGGTGATTTTGACTTGTTTTAGGCCAATCTGCCTTGCGGCTCTGTGTCTTCTGTCTCCTCCAATGATTTGCCAGGCTACTTTCGGATTACCAGGGCGTTTTATTTGTCTAACTCTGATTGCTACCTGCTGGCCATTTTTTCCGATACTTTTGGCGAGGTCGTTTATCTTGTCTCGATTGAAGTATGTTCGTGGTTGGTCTGGATCTGGTATGACAGAGTCAATATCGACGTAGCCATCCCATTCTTTCTCAGGATCAAACGCGGGTTGTGTAGTTTTAAAAGAAGTGCTCATGGTGGTATGGGTTGGTTGCTTTACTATTTGAAAGCTTACGTGCACACCGGCTCATGTGTCAAGAAAATTAAAATATGCTAGAGTATCGCTATGGTACAAATTCTAGATGGTAAAAAATTATCGGAAAAGATTGCTGACCGCTTGAAGCGGGAAATTTCTAAATTTCCGAAAGCTCCAACTTTGGCGATCATTCAAGTAGGGGAGAAGAGAGAGTCCTCTTCATATATTGACCGAAAAAAGAAATTTGCGGAAAAAATAGGAGCAAAAGTTCACCATATTATTCTCGAAGAAAAAATCACGACAGAAAAACTTGCGGAAGCAGTAGAAGTTTTAAATAGTGATAAAAATATTCACGGAATTATCGTACAGCTCCCACTACCTAAAAAGATTGATCGTTTTAAAGTGATTGAAACGATCTCACCTTTAAAAGATGTCGATGGTTTAACTTCAGCAAATGCAGGACTTCTTTATGAAAGTGCGTTTGGTGGAAATGATCCAAAAAATGTTTCAGCAAGAATGATCCCTGCGACAGCTAAAGGAATCATATCTCTTTTAAAAGAATCAAAAATTCCTCTTGCGGGCAAAAAAGCACTTGTTGTAGGGCGGTCTCTTTTAGTTGGAAAACCAGTAGCTCTTTTGCTTTTAAAAGAAAATGCAACGGTTACAATTGCGCACAGCAAAACGGTAGACCTTCCAAAACTTTCAAAAGAAAACGATGTTGTGGTAGTTGCAGTAGGGAAGCCAAAGTTTTTCAATAAAAGTTTTGTAAAAAAAGGACAGGTGATTGTGGATGTCGGTACGAATTCTCTAACTGGTCCAAAACTCTTAGAAGAAGTTTCTAAGACAAAACTTGTAGGAGACGTGGATTTTGATCAAGTTTCTAAAGTTGTTTCAGCTATCTCGCCTGTTCCTGGAGGAGTAGGGCCCATGACAGTTGCTTCTCTTTTTGAAAATCTGGTCGTGGCTTTTAAGAGTCAAAAATAGTTCTTTGTTTGACTTTGGCCCCTCAAAGCCCGATAATTTGGGAGATTTATAAGCATTAATAATATTAAGTAAATTTATGAACGATAACAAAACTCTGTTAAATTCGCCCTTAGTGGTTAAGTCTGCGGTTGCGGTTCTTGTACTGCTTGCGGCGTTTTTACTTGTAAAAACAATTACTCAAATCAGAACTGCTATAGAAGGAGAAATCCCAACTTATAACAGTGTGACTATAAACGGTGTAGGAGAAGTTTTTGCAGTGCCTGACATTGCAATGTTTACATACACTGTTTCTTCGGAAGCTAGTACTGTAGCTGAAGCACAAAGAGTTGCTACAGAAAAACACAATGTAGCAATAAAGACTCTTCGCGATGCTGGAATTGAAGACAAAGATATAGTAGCTGTGCCAAATCTTTATCCAAAATATTCTTACAACTACCGACCTTGTACTGCACTTTCTTGTCCTTCAAACCAAACAATTTCTGGGTACGAAGCGACTTTTGGTGTAACTGTAAAAGTACGCGAGTCTGACAAGACAAGTGAACTTATTTCAAAAGTTACTGAAGCTGGCGCAACTGGAGTAAGTGGAATTACTTACACAATTGACGATGAAGAAGTTTTGAAAGCTGAAGCACGAAGTCTTGCGATTGCTGACGCAAAAGCAAAAGCAGAAAAATTATCAAAGGATTTAGGTGTTGATCTAGAAGAAATTATTTCTTACTACGACAATGAAAATTCTGGTCCAGTGTATGATTCTGCTGAAGGAATGGGCGGAGCAATGATGATGAAAGCTTCTGCACCGGCACCTGTAGCTGATCTTCCAAAGGGTGAAAATCAAATCAGGGTAAACGTGTCGGTTACTTACAAAATTGACTAAGTAGATTTTTTAAAAGCCCCGTCGCTACGCGACGGGGCTTTTTTGTGCTATAAATTTGGGTGGGAGTTTTTTATGCAAGATCCAAAAAATCAAATCAAGTTGAAAAGGCAACTGAGTGTTAGTTTTGAAAAAACCGGTAGATGCTTCATACAGACAGCACGTCTGACTGTTGTTGTGCCGGTCGGGTTAGTTGTTCTTTTTTCTTTTGGTAAGGTGCGGACTTTGGCCATTATCGACGACATTGTTCTTTCTGCTGGGGTTGTGTGTCTTCTCTTTGTTTTTGCTCTGTGGTGTTTTCACAAGAGTGCGGATCTCAATGATGAGGCGCATGATCTCGAGCATTCGAGAGACGGCCTTTATTAGCCCGGGTTTTACCTCGGGCTTATTTATTTTATTGACAAAACCCCCATAAAAAGGGTATTATATTAGTACCCCAGCAGGGGTTTTTTAGTACCAAAATAAGGCTAAATTAAAACATATGAAAATCGGAAACTTTCTATCAGAAGTAAAAACAGAAATGACTCACGTAGCTTTTCCAACAAAAAGGCAAGCTATTCTTTTTACAGTGCTTGTTGTTGTACTTTCCGTATTTGTGGCAATTTATCTTGGGCTTTTTGATTATATTTTCAAACTTGGAGTTGAAAGACTTCTTAACATCTAAATTTTATGTCTAAACAAGCAGAAGGAGAACGAAATTGGTACGCGATTCACACCTATGCAGGTTATGAAAACGCGGTAGCAAAAAATCTAAAACAAAGAATCGAATCTCTTGGAATGGAGGATCGGATTTTCAACGTGATCGTTCCAACTGAAAAGAAGATTAAGATCAAAGGAAACAAACGAGCGGAGGAGGAAGAAAAAATTTATCCAGGGTACGTACTTGTAGACATGATTGTAACTGATGATTCTTGGTATGTAGTTCGAAACACTCCGCGTGTAACAGGATTTGTGGGCTCAGGAGTTTTTCCAGTGCCACTTCAAAAATCCGAAGTAGATGAACTTTTCCGACGAATGTCGACCGACACTCCAAAGCACAATATCGATCTAGATATAGACGACGCTGTGACAATTGTAGACGGTCCGTTTAAAGATTTGGAAGGAAAAGTAGGGGATGTGGACAATGAAAGAGGAAAGGTAAAAGTTCTTGTTTCAATGTTCGGACGAGAGACACCAGTAGAGTTAGACTTTTTACAAGTTCGTAGAATTTGATAGATTAATAACACTGATGGTCCAAAAGACGCTTCTCATCAGATAAAGATAAAAACATGGCAAAGAAAATAACAAAACAATTAAAACTAGTAATCCCAGCAGGAAAAGCAACACCTGCGCCTCCAGTTGGTCCTGCGCTTGGACAAGCCGGAATCGCGATTGGAGATTTCGTAACAAAATTTAACGCAGCAACTGCTTCTATGGCAGGGGACATCGTACCGGTGATCATCACTGTTTACGAAGACCGAAGTTACGATTTTGTACTTAAAACTCCGCCAGCTTCTAGTCTTGTGCTAAAAGCTATCAAGGTGGAAAAAGGTTCAGGAACAAACTTAAAGAAAAAAGCTGGAACGATCACAAAGGCACAAGTACAAGAAATTGCAGAAAAGAAAATGCCTGACCTAAATGCAAAAGATTTAGCCGGAGCAATCAAAATTATCGAAGGAACTTGTCGGTCAATGGGGGTAGAAGTAAGATAACTTACTTCTACCGGTCGGAGCGCGACTGGCGCGAGCGGGCCGATCAGCAGATCGTGCCGGAGTAGGCCAATCGCAATTTTTCAGCAGAAAAATATGCGGAGGTTGAAGTTAAGTAAATTCATAAGTTTCTAAATTAAAAAGAAAAGCCCTGTCGCTTCGCGACAGGGCTTTTCTTTTGTCTTGTTTTTTACTATAGTGGCTTTAGAACTCATTTCACATGAAAGCTGAAAAAATTTTCCTATCGAGCAGTCTGTTTATTTTCGCTGTGGCATTTTGCTATGCAAACACACCAGAAGATTGGAGGAAGGAATGGTTCGTGGTTGTTCCTCTTTTTGGTGCAATAACACTTCTTTTTATTTTCTTTTTAGTTTGGATACTTTTCTTATTGGCGGATATACCAATTGGGTGGGTAGACAAATTTTTTGGCGACATAGCCTAACCACTTTTTGTAAAGTGGTATTTTTTATACCAATTTATTTATAACTTTGTATTCCAAAAGAAGAGTTCCGTGCTCGGTTTTTTCTTCTGACACTAGTTCAAGTGGTGTATTGAGGCCTCCTTTAAAAAGAGTTACTCCTTGGCCAAAAAGTAGAGGTTCGATTGTGAGATATAGGTGAGTGACAGCCCCAGAGTGCATGAATAAATCGTAAATAGAAGCTCCTCCGCAGATCGCTACTTCTTTATGTCCTTCAGATTCAAGTTTGGAAATAAGTTCAAGTGGCGGGAGGGAAGTTGTGATCGCTCCAGGAATTTCTTCCGTACTTCTTGTGTAGACAACATTGATTCTTTCTTGAAGTGGGCGAGGAAGAGTTTTAAACGTAGTGCTTCCCATTACTACAACACCTGCTTTTTTGGTAAGCTCTACAAATCTTTTTTTATCTTCTTTGCTTGTCCAAAAAGCACCGTGGTGTTCGTCCTTGGCGATAAATCCATCTGCTGTTTGTGCTGCGATTATAAATACTTTCATTTTGTTAAAAAATTATCTATTATCTCCGCTACCAAAAAGTACCCCTCTTTCTGAGCGACTTTTTAATTTTTCTAAATTAATATTTGCAATTTCTTCAAGTGAAATTCCTGTGTGATTTGAAACAGACGATATGTACCACAGCAAGTCTCCAAGCTCTTTTGCTATATTTTTTTTGTCTTCGTTGTCCCAAATCCCGTCTTTTTCTCTGTATATTTTTTTAAATTTTTCGACTATCTCCCCAGCTTCTCCTGAAAGACCAAGAACAATCGAAATAAATTTTGCTGAAATAGTTGAACTTCCTACAGTTCCGTCAGTTAAGAGTGCTTTTTGTTGGTATTCATCAAAGGTCATTTTATTTCTTTTTTATATCTCGATCAGTGTATAGGCGAGGTAGCATCATTTCTGGCTTCCACTCTTTTGCTAATTTTTTTAGATCAGTTGTACTGTTGTATTTTCCTTTTACGTTGTAATCGTCACCTTCAATTTCTCCTGTTTCAAAGAAAACAATTTGCCCAATTCTTCTGCCGACAACAAGGGGAATAGAGTAATGTTTTGAGTTGTTTGTGATTTCCATAGTCCATCGGTTTACATAACCCACGTCCCCCCAACCCGCACACTTACAGACCTCGATAAAACTTCTTCCCATAGAAGATCTGGCTTTCATCATGGTTGTGATGTGTTTTTTACCCCCGATGAATTCGTTGGTGTGAGCAAGGATCGTTTCTCCTGGTTCAAGAACGATTACCTTGTCTTCAGGGTTGATACCATCGAATTGAAATTTATAGTTTTTAAAAATTTCTTTTGCAGGTTTAGCGCGTTTTGCTTCTGTGCCCCAAACTCGATCTAAGTCAGTTTTGCTATATATATTAAAAATATTTTGAAAATGTTTTGGGGGAAGTTGTGGGAAAAACCATTCACCAAGCGTGACGTCGTAGCTTGATGTTGCTAAATTCTCTCTTTTGAAAGGGGAGATTACTACATCTCCTTTTTTCATTTCTTCTAAAATTTTTTTATTTGAAAGCGCCATGTTTTTGTATTTAGAGTTTAGCTAATATGCTGATAAATCACAAATTAAACTGCGATAGGGGCTTTGATTGCCGGATGCGGATCGTAGTTTAAAAGTTCTATGTCTTCAAGTTTAAAATCAAACAAATCTTTTATTTCAGGATTTATTTTAAGTGTAGGAGCTTCTTTTGACTCTCTACTTAGTTGCTCTTGCACTTGCTCTATGTGGTTTGAGTAGAGGTGTGTGTCTCCACCAGTCCACACAAAAGCCCCAGGTTTTAATCCTGTGACGTGAGCAATCATGATAGTCAAAAGAGAATATGAAGCAATGTTGAAAGGTACACCTAGAAAGGTGTCGCAACTTCGCTGGTAAAGTTGGCAAGATAGTTTTCCATTAGAAACAAAAAATTGGAAAAGACAATGACAAGGGGGGAGTCCTGCTTTTGCCATGTCTTCTAGATCACTCGGATTCCAAGCGCTGACGATGATTCTTCTAGAATCAGGATTGTTTTTAATAGTTTCAATTGTATTTTTTAATTGATCAATTTCTTTTCCGTCTGGTGTTTTCCATTTTCTCCATTGTTTTCCATACACAGGCCCAAGATCTCCCCATTTTTTTTCAAATTCTTCGTCTGACAAAATTTTGTCAGTAAATTCTTTCATTTTGGTTTTCCACTCCTCGCTGTTTGTTTCTGGGATCGGAAGATTGTTTGCTTTTAAGTACCATTTAAAAGGCCATTCATCCCAAATATGGTTTCCATAAGAAAGTAGAGTTTTCAATCTTGTGTCACCTGCGATGAACCACAAAAGTTCAGAGTAAATAAGTTTAAAAGATATTTTTTTTGTTGTAAGTAGTGGAAAACCTTTTTCTAAGTCAAAATGCATTTGGGTACCGAAAAGAGCAGTGGTTCCCGTACCTGTGCGGTCTTCTTTTTTCTCACCATCGGCTAAAATTTTTTTTAATAAATTGTGGTATTCGTTGTCGTGGGGATTAAACATGGCCTAAGTTTATCGTAGATGCTTTGTTTTGAAAACTTGTCTTAAAAGAGTATTATTGTTGTACAATCTTAAAAAAACGATGATATAAGCCCTAAAATCCTTAATAGCCGAATTTAACTCATTTTTACCATGGATAAAAAAATTTTTGACCTTATAAAAAAAGAAGAAAAAAGACAAAAGAGTGTAATTAACCTCATTCCTTCTGAAAACTACGTGTCTAAAGACGTCCTTAAAGCTTTAGGCTCAATTTTTGACAACAAGTACGCAGAAGGCTACCCAAAGGCTCGTTACTACGGTGGGCAGGAAAACACGGATGCTTTGGAGCTACTTTGCCAAGAAAGAGCGATCAAGCTTTTTAAACTTCCAAAAGACGACTGGGCTGTAAACGTACAACCTCTTTCTGGAAGCCCGGCAAACCTTGCCGTCTATTTTGCACTAGTGCCTTCAAAAGGAAAAATCATGGGACTCCCACTGGTATCTGGTGGGCACCTTACTCACGGACACAAAGTCTCAATCACAGGAAAATTTTGGGAGCAGATTCCGATTACTCTAGATCCAAAAACAGAACTCATTGATTATAAAAAAATGAGAGAAGACGCGGTACGCGAAAAGCCGGCGATTATTGTGGTGGGTTTTACTGCATATCCTCGAGTAGTAAATTTTCGTGAAGTTCGCAGTATTGCAGACGACTGCGGAGCGCTAATGATGGTAGACATGTCTCATCTTTCTGGACTCGTTGCTGGAGAAGCATATCCCACTCCTTTTGACTTTGCTGACGTTGTGACTACGACCACACACAAAACTCTTCGAGGTCCTCGTGGAGCGATGATTTTTTCTAGAACAGACAAGAGAGAGCTAAACAAAAAAATCGACAAAGCGGTTTTTCCAGGACTTCAAGGTGGTCCGCATATGAGTCAGATCGCAGGGATCGCTGTTGCTCTAAAAGAAGCTGATTCAAAAGAGTTTAAAAATTATGCAAAGCAGGTAGTAAAAAATGCAAAAGTTTTAGCTGATACGCTTTCTGATTTAGGTTGGAGAGTAATTTCTGGGGGGACTGATTCACACCTTGTTTTGGTAGACACTTGGATGGATGGCGCGGGGCTGCCAGGAAAAGACGCAGAAGCACTTCTAGAAAAACACGGAATCATTTGCAATAAAAACACAATTCCAAACGAGTCTCGAAGTCCTTTCGACCCTTCAGGAATTAGACTTGGAACTCCTGCAGAAACCACAAGGGGAAATAGGGAGAGAGGTTTTAAACTAATAGCTGAAAAAATCGATAAAGTTTTGAGAAAAAAGAGGTAAAAAGAAGCGTAAAGTTACCTTGACTTTTTGGCTAAATATGCTATAATTGTACACAGAGTAATTCATGGAAATTTGAGTACAGGGTTCGGTTTTTTGAGTGTAATTTTATGCTTAAAAAACCGAACTTTGACACTCTTCTTGTGTTGGAGATAGACGGTCGCCGAAAGGCAATCTTCAAAATTC
>JAUPVJ010000084.1 GCA_030917145.1 Patescibacteria group bacterium | reverse complement strand
TCCTTCTCCCGCTTTTTCAAAACCTCGAAGCCAAAAATTTCCAGGGAAAGAAAAAGCTGTTTTTGAGTTTGAGAAAAACTGTTGAACATTAAAACTTTCAAAACGAGGCATTTCAAGATCACCAAAAGGAACATTTGCACTTGCAAGTGAGGCTGTCGATTCTCCTACTTTTTCATAAGAAGCAATCCATGTACTTCCTGTTGAATTTAAAACAACTCTTACTTTTTCTCCGAGACCAAGAACCACTCCACCAACTGAAGAGTAAATTTCATAGACTCTAAAGAAAAGCGGTTGGTAAAATTTTTGAAAATCAGAAATAAAATTAATTTTTTGCTTTGTTGAAATTTCTACATTTTCTTTTTTCTCTTCGCTTGAATTTTCTAAAGCAAAAAAAGCAGTTGCTTCTCCTCCCAAATTTTTCAAAGTTTTTGCAAAAGAAATTTTAGAAGAATTTGTAGATTCTAAAGTATTGAAGAAAATCTTTTCTTTATTTTGAAAACCAAAAATTCCGGCAACAAAAAGCATGATCGCAAAAGTTGAAGTCACAGCAATTTTTAGATATCCGTGATGGATGTATTTTGAAGGTACAGAAACCGGAGAAATTTCATAAACCTCAGTTTCGACAAGAACTTCTTTTGGGGCAACCTCTACCGGTGCGCTGACCACTTCAATAGCACCAACCTTGACGTCCTCACTTTTTAGAAGTCCGTACTCTTGGTACTCTTTTGAGAAAGTTTCTGAAAGTTCTTTTCTTCTCTCTTCTTTTTCGATAGAAACGAGGGTGGAGTATTTTTTAACAGAATCGAAATCTATATACCATGTTCGCCCAACCATTTTTGCATCCAAACGACCCTCACGGCAAAGCTTACCGACGTAGTCGTTTGTATAGCCTAAAACTTGGCCAGTTCGTCTAGACGACAAGAATATTTTTTCACCAATTTTCAATTCCTCCATGTCATTTAATTTTACTAGAAAAGCACCGAATTTGTAATGTTTTTTTTCTCTAAAAAAACAGACTCGAAATTTTATCGCTTTGACGATAAAACCATATATTTCAAAGATAAATTAAATTTAGTCTTTTTTTGATCAAAATGGGTTTTAAGTTTTAAAAACACAAATAATTCTATGAAACTGTTCATGAAACTATTGAAAAACATAGAGATATCGTCTACTTTTTTAAAACTTAAAAATACCCGACCCCTCGAGGAGTTTTTCCGAAACAAAAGAGCAGTTCAATATAGTCAAAAAAAGAACAAAAACAGACAAATAATCAGACCCGGGCACAGACAAAAGTTTCTTCTTTTACGAAAGTTATCCACAGACAAAAAAATTTTTTCAAAAATCCCCAGTTTTTTAGTAAAAAAAACTTATAGATTTTGAATCGATTTACCCTCCCTCTTTTTCACTAAATAAAGTTTTTTTTAAAATATTATTTTTTATAAACTAAAAATTACAAGATTATTTATATAAAAATTATCACTCAAAAAAATTAAAAAATATTACAAAGAATATGATTAAAAATAATTTATAAAAAAATTATTAAAAATTAATACACCTTCTAATCGAAAAAAATACTACTTTTTTTTCTAAAGACAAAAAAGAATCATAAAATCAGAAAAATACAAAAAGTGTTCAACCTTAATATTTTTTAAATTTATTTTTTACAAAAAAACCTTACACTTTTTTTATTTTACAAAACACCAAAAAACACAAAATTCGAAAACAAAAAAACAACCATCTTCATTTTTTTTAATGGCCCAAAATTACAAAAATTAAAAAAAAGCTAAATATTTACAAAAAAAACTAAAATGTGTTTTTTACACTTTTTATAAAAAACAGAACTTTTCATTTTTTACTTTTTTTAATTCTTGGTACAAAGTGTCGAATTTTTTTATCCAAAAAAATGATGTAAAAAAAAATACTCCTTCCCCACTTTTGCAATCAGTTAAAAAAATTTTCCTACCCACTCAATAATCCTAATTTATTTTTTTATGTTTTTTTTACAAAAAATTAAAATGCAAGATACGCTAATAAAAAAGTTTGAGCGAGATGCTCAAACTTTTTTATTACTTCGAATTTTTTTTAAAAAAATTATCTTGTTAAAATTTTTGGTTCACCTTTTGTAACCAAAACAGTGTGTTCAAAATGCGCACTTCTTTTTTTATCACGTGTTACAAAAGTATATCCATCACTTAACATTTTTACTTTTCCACTTCCCTCACAAAGCATTGGTTCGATCGCAAGTGTCATTCCCTCTTCTAAAATAACTCCTTGACCTCTGGCCGAAAAATTTGGAAGAAATGGATCTTCATGTGGTGTCTTTCCAACACCATGTCCGCCCAAATCTTCCGCTGGAGAAAAATTATATTTTTTTGCAACCTCTGCAATTGCAAATCCAAGGTCTCCAGTTTTATTTCCAACTCTCGCCATTTTAATTGATTCTAAAAGAGCTTCTTTGGTTGCTTTGATTAAAAGTCTTGAAGTTTTGTCGATTTTTCCAACCGGAACTGTGCGGGCACTGTCTGTAAAAAGACCTTTGTAGCAAATTCCAGTATCGATCGAAACCACGTCACCTTCCTGCAAAACTTTTGGGTGCTCATTTGGAATTCCGTGGACAACCTCTTCGTTTATAGAAACACATAGCGCTGCAGGGTACGCACGGCGCGCTCCATGTGGTGTATAGCCTAAAAAGGCAGGAGTAGCTCCAAACTCTTTCATAAGACGTCTTGCTTCTTCTTCGAGCTCTAAAGTCGAAATACCCGGAGCAACTTTTTTCTCAATAGCAGTCAAAATCCGCCCAAGAATCTTCCCTCCTTCTTCCATAAAGCCTAGTTCCTCTTCTGTTTTTTTTACATACATAAATTTAAGCGCCAAATACCTTAGAAACGATCTCTTTGTGTACATCTTCAATAGATTGTTCACCATTAATCTCAAAAAAAGAGACCTTGGAATCAGCTCTATAAGCCTCCACAACAGATGCTACATGTTTATCAAACCAATACATGCGTTTAGCTACAGCTTCTACAGTATCGTCGGTACGACCTCGAGCCAGAAGCTTATCTGTGGCCCAAGAAGCTGAAACATTCATAAAAACAATATTTACACTATCAAAATCAAAGACTGTTTTCTCTTCATAAAAATAATGTAGAGTGTCAAAAATTGCCTTCTCAGCAAGGGTTCTAGGAGAACCATCGACAATCATGTGCTGGTTTTCCTTATAATCACGACAGACAACGTTTGCCCACATCATAGACGCCAAAAAAGAAGGGACAAAGTTCCCTGCATCAACGATTGGTTTTACTTTGGACGCTGTATAGGTGTCACTTTCGATAAGTTTCCGGAACTCATCACCTGTCGATACATAAAAGACACCGTTATCAGGATTTTCTTTTTTAAGATAATCTGAGAGCAAAGCAGTTTGAGTACCCTTTCCGCATCCACTTCGCCCTAAAAATACAAATAGTTTAGCCATATTATATAAAGATAATTATAAAGTATACGGTATTTAGTATACGGTATTTAGTATAAAAATACTTAATACAAAATACTATATACGAAATACTTTTCTTAATACTCTCTCATTGCAATCTGAGCATCGATCTTCTTTACAAGGTCAATTACTACAGATACAACGATTAGAAGCGCTGTTCCTCCAATAGCAAGAGATTGGATACCAGATAGCGCTCTGATGATCAGAGGAAGCACTGCGATAAGTCCTAGGAACAAAGCTCCTACAAGAGTGATTCGTGTCACAACCTTTCCTATGTGCTCTGCCGTAGAGACTCCGGGGCGAACTCCTGGAATAAAAGCTCCATTTTTTTGTAAGTTTTCTGAAATTTGTTTTGGGTCGAAAGTAACAGCTGTGTAGAAGTAAGTAAAAAGAAACACCAGTACGAAATAAAGACCTGCGTACACCCAGTTGTTTGCAAGAAGAGCCAGGATTTTTTCTGAGACTGTAGCGACAGTTGGGTTTGAAACTGACGTAGTGATGAAGTTTAGGATCATTTGTGGGAACAAAAGCAAAGAAAGTGCAAAGATGATTGGGATCACCCCAGCTTGGTTTAGTCGAAGCGGAAGATATGTAGAAACACCTCCGTAGACTTTATTTCCACGCATTCTTTTAGCATAAGTAACCGGAATTGGTCGTTCAGCTTCTGTGATAAACACCACAGCGTAGATCGTAAACAACGCAAGAGCTGCAAACGCTAGGTACATTGGAATTTGGCTTTGATCGAAAGAGTAAAGAGTTTGAGCAAGAGTTGAAGGAATAGAAGCAACGATACCAGAAAAGATGATCAAAGACACACCGTTTCCAATACCAAACTCTGTAATAAGCTCTCCAAGCCACATCAAAAGCACAGAACCCGCAGTGATCACGATCACGTTGATTGCAAGAGTAAAAGTAGACATTTCCCCTATTACTCCCTGTTTTTGCAGCAAAATCAAAAATGGAATCGCTTGTAAAACAGCAAGAGGGATAGAAAGGATTCTTGA
>JAUPVJ010000083.1 GCA_030917145.1 Patescibacteria group bacterium | reverse complement strand
TAACCAAGTGTTACCACAGAAAAACCTATTGAGGTCGTGGAATAAGGAGATTGTGGAAATTACCGCAATTATTCCAAATTCCCCTGTTTGTATTAATAGATATTGTTTCTTTGATACAACTAGCAAGCCTCCGTACGCTCTAACTTTTTGTGGTTCCATAGTAATTAATTTATTTATAACTTCTGACCTTTTTCATATGACCCTTTCGAGCTGTTTTACAGGATTCCAATCTTTTGGTTGTTTATTTTGAGAAAACCAAGAATGTCCATTTTTAATCCATGTTTCTCTCCATTTACTGTAAACCTCTTTGCGTTGTTTTACATCCCCTCCTGCTACATCATCGTATCCATATTGGATGCCACAAGAAGGACAAATTTCGTCAGATGGACTATCTCCCTCCCAAGACAGGAAACCTAAATCAAAACCGCAAACTGGACAATATGTATTCATATTTTTTTAATTATCTTTTAATTTTCCTTTCTGAGCTTTCCAATAATCAGCATTTGTTTTATAACCATGCTGTGCAGGATCAGGCTTGTAAAAAGTCTTGGTCTGACCAGAAGAAGTGTACGAACCAAATGTGTTCGTCTTTGAATCATATATACGGACAGTATCTCCATCTACTTTAGTTGGCAGACCGTTTCTTTGGGCTTGTTGAAAGAAGTCCTGTGCTGATTGTGCATACTGCTGTGCGGACTTGGAGCCGAAATCGCTGCCATGTCTTGTATAATGATCCGCAAGAGTTCTCGCATTTGCCCAACCTGTTTGCTTCGCAATTTGAGTAGCCTGCATCCCATTTTTTGTCAACTTTGCTACATCATCAGCGGCGCCATACCCCGCTCCCGGTAAAGCAAAACCAATAACTGTAAGTCCACCTGAAGTAAATTTTTCACCAAAAGAGGCATTAGGGTTACTAATGGTTTTTGCTGTTGAGTATACATCGTACAAAGATAATCCAATCTCAGTTAATACCAAAGCTCCCGCAATGATTATTGGTACCACTTCCCCTTCCGAATCTTTATACCTTATAGGATTATTCAACGCATATGAATACGAATTCAATGCCTGAGGATTCATTAAGTGATGCTCTAACTTTCTACTGTAATCTTTTTCAAATGTACTTGCTCCGATATCTAAGAAAGCTGGATCCTGACTCACAAACTGTCCTACCTTAGAATTATAATACCTAGCATTAAGATAGTTAAGCCCCGTCGCATCATCCGCCTCCTCCCCTATATACTTCCGACTGGAATCAAAACTTCCCACTTTTACATTTAGCCTCACATCTCCAAATGGGAAGTAATCGTTTTGTTAAATCAAAGAGCAAAAATCAAAAGTCAAAAATTAAGGTAGAAAGTTTAAAAATAATTCGTTAAAGAGTTGGATTAATAGTGGCTGACCCCATTTACCCATTTATATAGGTGTATGTTTAGAAATGGTGGCTGACCCAATTTATAAAGTCTTGATTCTTAATATAAAACAACTTGCCGGTGTTAATGTTAATTACCTTGAACCATTGCTTTTTACGTTAATTTATGATTTAGTTTGTTAAGTATGAATAAAAAACCGTTCTTTCAAGAAGATTTTGATGCCTTAATGTCTAAAATAGCCGCTCTCAAAAAATTAAAGAATGAAACAGGAATAGAGATGGGTGACGCTTGTGGTCTTGGTTGTGATTGGCACGATAATGCCGGTTTCGACATGGCGCAATCGTCTTTTGAATTGCAATCCCAGCAAATCGCTAGTCTCGAAGATTTTTTAATAGGGGCTTATATTGCTGAGCCAGTTCGGAGCGGTGAATTGGTCGGTTTCGGATCCAAAATTGATCTTATGGATCTTGATGATGAGGGCGAATCCAAATGGTATGTGATAGGAAGTGCTTGGTTGCGTCCAACAGACCACCAACCGACTGGAGAGTTTGAAGATGATCCAATTATCCTCTCATTCTATTCCCCTCTATCCCAAGCTCTGATTGGTAAACAGGCAGGTCAAACTGTCCCCATCAATATTTCAGGTTCTTTAAAAGAGCATATGATTGTTGAAATTTTTTAACATCTCCTTCGTTCGAGGAGATATTTTTTTTGACAATATTTATATTTATGATATACATATTATTAGAAAAATCTCCCTAATCTTCGCCCATAAATTTTACTATGAATCATCCATTTATTGTCCTAGAAGGATTGAGTGGTAGCGGAAAGACAACTATCGCTCGTAAATTAGCTGAAAAAATAGGTGGAGTCTTTTACAGCACACCCTGCAGCGTTTTTCGTCAAGCAAGAGATTTGGTTGATAAAGAAGTGAATGCTCAATCACGATTCCTTTTTTATCTTGCAAGTCTTATGCAATCTTCGGAAGAAGTAAAAAGAATAATTTTTAAACAACCGGTGGTATGTGATAGATATATTCTTTCAACAATGTGTTGGCATAAAGTAATGGGAGTGGATGTTCATTTACTCAATCCATTCATAGAAAAAAATCTCTTAAATCCTACCCATCAATTTCTTATAACTTGCGAATCTGTTATTAGAAAAAGAAGGTTGATAAAAAGAGGTCTCACAATTAATGATGAAAATGAGTTGAAGGATAACAATGAAGATAAGTTCTTCCGTGAGTATCAAAAATACCACATAAAAGAAGTGGATAACTCTCAGGACGATCCTGATTTAGCAGTCAAAAAAATTATCGCATTACTTTGAGGGGCTGTGAAAAGCCTATTTTTAATAACAGAATGAAGCATAATATTAAGTTTTATATTGAATATTTTGGATTGCCAATTCTAGAATACTCAGAAGAAGTGGAAGAATCTTTTATTCAATCAATAAGAGCACAACATTATTTTATTATTACAGTTATTCATGATCAAGAAGGAAATTGTTTATTTATTAGAGATTTTAATAAAAATATAGGTTGGGAATTTCCAGGTGGATATGTCGGTGAAAATGAGTCCCCTGAGCTTGCTGCGCACAGAATTGCTTTTGATGAAGCTGGTTTAAGAATTGATCAATTGATGCCGATTTGTATAGTTAAAAATACCTTTAAGTTTAATAATATTTCAATTGTTCACGAAGGAATTGCCTTCGCTGCCCTGAGTAGGGATAGGTTAAAGCCTTTTTCACCTGAACTAAATTTTATATATACGAAAACATGCCCTCATCATTCCGCATACCAAAATGAAGCGATTTTTAATTCGGCGCAACTGTATCTTGTAAATAAATTCTATAATTTAGCATTCAATGAAATTGAATGTGTTAGGGGTAATTATTTTCGAAATATTTTTGATAAAAAAATAGTAAAATGCTTAAGTAAAATTACTTCTGATAAAATTTTCAATAAAATTGTTAGGCTTATTAAGCCTAACCCTAATACTATTTTAGATATATCTTGTGGAGATAGTTCAAATATTGTTAATTTACAAAACGTGTACCCAAATGCTCTTTGTGTTGGAAATGATATGAATTGGGAGTCTATAAAGAATATAAAAAAATATAATAAAAATGTTATATTTACAAATTTTGATATGAATTATCTTCCATTTAAGAAAAAAATTGATGTAATTATTTTTAAAAATACACTTCATCATATAAAAGAAACTAGTCAGTTGGAATTGATAAATAATTTAGCTGTGGTTTCTAACCAATTAATTATTATGGATGTATTAGATCCAAAACAATCTAGTTTGCTCGCAAAAATATGGAATTTCTACTATAGAAAATTTCTTAACGATCAGGGAAACACTTTTCTAGGCTTGAACAACTTTCACTCTTTAATTGAAAAAAGTTGTAAAAATAAAAAAATAAAATTCGGAGAAGTGTCAACAATTAAAGGAGTTTATATGTATTCATCGATAGAAGATTTGAAATAAGTTTATAGATTAGTTTAATATTTTTTAATTAATTTTTCTAATCTGTTGTAATCTTTTTCTGTTCCATTAAATTTCCAATCAGTTTCTTTTGAAAGCCTGTCGCATAAGTCTTTGAAATATTTGTTATTTTTTATAGGTGTAATTTTTAGGGTTTTAAATAAATTTTCAATTAAGATTTTATTCTTATTTATTTCTGATTTTTCAGACATAATCTCCCCTTCTACATAATAAATTGGATTTGCGTTCACAATTGTTAAAATTATGTTTTTTAACTTAAATACATGGTATTCTCTTTCAATAACTTTTGAATTTTTTTCTAATAAATGGAGTAATTGAACATAATCAATAAAGCTTTTCTTTAGTATTGGTATTATGATTTCTTTTCTATTATGAGAGTGTAAGTGTCCTAGTTTAATAGCTAATTCAGTTTTGTTTTTTGTTGTGCGTAGTCTAATATCATAAGTGTGTTTTTTATTTTCTTTTATAAATAGTAAGGAGATTCTTCTATCGGAAAGTAAAAATCTACTCTGCCTGTTGTTTTTCAGTATTTTAATAAGATTAGAAAACTCCTCTTTTTTTATTTCTGATCTAAGCTCCACCTCTATATTTTTTTTATCCATTTTTATTTGGGAAGAATTTCATAATAACACAACTGACTTGTTTGGGATATTATAGTACAATTTCTATTTTTGTCAAAACTCAATTTTCCTATTTTGTATACCTAAATGTTTCCAATATCTTTTTAGACAAATCAAACTCTTCCCTGTAAGCAATCACAAACTTTTCCCCTTGTGAGTTTTCTGTGATTATATAAACAAAAGGTTCGTCATCATCTCCAATTACACTTCCCCATCCCTCAAAACGAACCACGCTGCTTAAAAGCATTTGGTAGGCTGGTCTACCATTGAACTCGGTTTTAGATAACTCCCCAACTATCCTAGAGTTTTTTGTACTTGTTTCTAGCCTGTCATTATTTACTTGTTGGTTTCTAAAATAATTTGCATAGTTAAGGAGGTTTGTTGTAGTTGCGCCCCCGGCTTGAATAATAATAATATCTCCTAATACAGTATGAAAAGCTATTCCTGTACTATCTACATAACCATCTTTGGAGTATTCATCCGTTGTGTTAATTTCTATAGATTCTGGATATTTTATCTGGTAATTATATGCTGTATTATTGTAATCCTTCCAAGATACACTCGCAGTTATATCATTTAAAGTTTCATTTGAATTTAAGACTTTTGGGATCGACTCTAGAACATTGTGCGAAGTGTCTTCTACTGTGTTTTTTGTATTAAAGATAATTAAAAAACCTAGCACAAAGATTGCGATGAGAGTTAGGAAAAAGAAAATTTTAAGTTTCATATTTTAATTATTGCATAAAAAATAGTAGCTGTCCTCGGTGGGGAAAGCTACTTTGTGATCGAGCGCTAAAAACTCAATCCTGTTTTTAAATCGAGGATCAGTTTACCATCGATTGTGACACCTTCCAGGTATTTTTCCTGACCAGCACCTTTGTTCTTGTATCGAACTTCGAAGTGGAGGTGGTGACCGTTTGGAGCTGGAGGATCGACATTTCCGGTGTTTCCGGAATAACCAATCAGATCCCCTTTATTAACCCACTGTTTTTCAGATACCTTGACTGAACCTTTTTGAAGGTGCTGATAACTAGTTTGGTAGCCAGTACTTTGGTCCTTATCTCCATCGTGATCGATTTTGACAAAGTTTCCCGCGGCTTTTGCACCACTGTTTTGAGGGCCTGGAGGAACGTTGTTCTCTACTCGAACCACATAACCACTTTCTGCGGCGACAATTCTTCTCCCCTCGCTAAGTCCAAAGTCGACTGAGTAGTAGTTGTTGTTTTTGTGACTCGGAGCTTTTCCTGGACCACGAGTGATTGTTGCTTGGCTTCCAGTGAACGGCCTACCAAAATCCTTTCCGATTTTGTAGGTCACTACCAACTTCGGACCCCTACTTCTTCCCCACTCTCGAGAGTAGAAGTAACTGTAGGTGTTGAAGTTTAGATCGGGGCGGATTACAAAACCATTGTTTTTAATTCTGTCGCCTTCTGAACTTGATGTCCATAAGGAGACGATATCGGTCACATCTACTGTGATCGTGCGACTAGCTGATCTTGGTGCAGAAAAAGATTCTGACCAGTAGCTATAATATCTGAGGTCGGTGACTGAAGTGCCGTTTTCCCTCCAAGAAGTGCTACTTGCGTATACGGTCCCTCCGGTTGCCACCCCCGACATGATGTAGGGGAATGAATTTGGATGAGGCTCGAGTTCTAAACGGGCTGAAGTGATGGTTCCTGGAACAGATGGTGTTTCGAATTGGATCAGGGCGTAGAACCGGTCTCCAGATCCTCCAATTTTGATGAAGTCGTCGTCTCCGCGAGTAGACTTGTTTATACGAGTTCCAATCCAGCTGTCTTTTTTCGGATAGAACGTTTGTTTCTCAGCGTGAGCTTCAAAAATTGTGGACATGAGGACGGTGAGGACCAACAGGATGCGATAACTTAGTTTCATGGGGTGTGTCAGGTTTGGGTGTGTTTTTTTTGTGAAAGAGCAGAAATGCAAAACAGGCCACATGGCCTAATAGATCTATACTCTTATTTAATTCTATCTTATAAATTTAAATCAAGTTTGGTGGGTTGTGGAAAAACTGACGTCCTTTTCCTACATCAAAACCAAGTAAACTCCGAGAGCCATGATTAGAATTGAGACTCCTTTTTGGATTAAATGTTTTTTAGAGATGTTTTCTGAGGAAATTTTTGGAAAGAAAATTGTAAGTAAAATTCCTTCGATAAACACAAAGAGTGGTTGGAAGGTGTATGTGGCTAAAAGTACTAAAGCAACAGGGGCCAACATCAATGCGTAGTTGTTGGCGACAATTGCAATTGATTGTATTGTCTCCCCAGCTACGTTTAGTGTTGCGATTTCTTTTCCACCTTCTTTTATGCTACCAATAAAAGCTTTTCTGTAATTTGCAACAAAAATCAAACAGATAAGTCCAAAACCTACCATTCCTACCTGATTCCAAAAAACTGATGGCCAAAAATCTACATGCTCAGCAAATTTTTTATAAATAATATCTGAAAGTGCAATTGTAAGAGCTGAAGCGAGCATCAGAATAACCGCGATTGATTTGATCTTTTTCTTTTGTTCAAACTCTATAGAAAGGATTACTGCTCCCAAAAGAACCACAACAGCTCCCACGACTTTTAGTGGCTCTATTGTTTCTCCTAAGAAAATGATTCCTAAAAGAAAACCAAACACTGGTGCAAGAAGCCAGAAAGGCACAACGTACGAAGCGTCTTCTTTTTCAAGAGCGTATAAATAGAAAAGTATTGCAATAGAATACATCGCTCCAGCAATTGCTAGGAAAAATTTTTCAGATCCAAACAAATCAAAAACAGAAGTGTCACTTAGAAAGAAAGCGATCGGTGCGATAAAAATTGCAAACAAAGAAGAGTACACAACTAACCCCCCTATTCCAACTTCTTTGGAATATTTAGAAATCAGATACTTGTCGGCATGATTAAGAAGACTCCACAGAAACGGTGCTATAAGTGACATTAAAAACCAGTGCATGTGTATAGTTTATAGCTTTTAGGCTCTAGGCGCTAGTGGGTCTTTAGTTTACAAAATGCAGTATTTGACTAATATAATGATTAAAACAATGAATAATTCGCAGAATAGAAAAATAATACTAGCCTCTACTTCCCCTCGTAGGAAAGAGATTTTTGAAAAGATGAGGCTTCCCTTTGAGGTGAAATCTTCTGACTACGAAGAAGATATGTCTTTATTTATGGCTCCAACTGATCTTGCAAAATATCTTTCTTTGGGAAAAGCACAATCGGTCGCTTTAGATAATCCCGATTCGATAATTGTGGCGGCGGACACTTTTGTGGTTTTTGAAGGAAAATTTCTTGGAAAGCCTAAATCCAAAGAAGAAGCGTTTGGGATGCTTAAAAAGCTCTGCGGAAAAGAAAATGATGTGGTGACAGGGGTTACCATAATAGACACAAAAACGGGTCAACAAACTTCTTTCCATGAAGTTGCAAAAGTTTTCATGCAGAATTATTCCGAAGAAAAAATTAAAAACTACATCGATACAGGAGAACCGATGGATAAAGCTGGGGCTTACGCACTTCAAGAGCTGGGAGCGCTTTTAGTAGATAGAATCGAGGGAGATTTTTTTAATGTAATGGGACTTCCCCTTAGGCGTCTCGCTGAAGAATTAGAAAATTTCGGAGTAAAAGTGTTGTAAGGTTTAAATTTTTAAATAAAACTCTTCCTCAAATTTGTAGGTCTTTTGATTATCTTTAATAAACTTTCGAATAAGCGCTGGGGAATTTTCAATTTTGCCATCTGTTTTTACGAAAGCTTCAATTAATTTTAATCTAAATGAGTGAGAGAAGATGATAATATTTTTGTCGGGATATTTTCCTACCATTTTCAGCAAATGACGAATTTCTCTAAAAATTTTTTTCCTTGAATCGAGGAGTGTGTCATTTATAAAAAAAGTTTTAAATCTTTTTCTCACAATTGTGCTTTTGTCTTTTTTCCATTTTTTAAAATCACACATTTTTTCTAAATCAAATCTAATTTCTTTGAGCTCTGGTAATATGAGTAAATTTAAGTTTTCTTTATTTTTTATGCTTTGCACTGCTCTGGTTAAAGGAGAGGAAAAAATAATACTGTTTTTATCAAAGATAATTGAATCTGGTTTTTGGGTGGGAGGATTCACCTTCCCTAAACAAAGCTTTTGTAAATATGAAAAAGTATCTAAATCATCTTTTAGATAAGTGTTGTACTTTGCAATTTTTTTACATTTTATTTTCATTTTAAAAATTGAATTTACCTTGGCAATTATATGCCAAGGTAAATTTTAGTAAACCGAAACCTCATTGTGAACTAAAGCTGTACCTGTGGTTTTGTAGTACCTCAGGTTCACTGTTGAGTGATTTACAATCAAAGCATTAGAGCGTGTTGCGATAGTTCCCATTGCTAAGTATTGGGAAGCTGTCCTTGTAGCTCGCTCCACTCGTAGTCCTGCAGACATTTGAGGATCGATTTTGTCGTACATTGCTTTTCGCATAATGGCTTCACACTCCAATTTACTAAGAGCCGGAGCTTCCTTTAGTTTTTCACTAAAAAGATGTTCCAAGGCTGTTATTTGTGGTGCAAAGGTAGTCATTTTGCTTGCTCGCCATCCCCTTACTTCAAATTGCTCTCTCATTGTTTGAAGAGAGGAATCAACAAGGTGGTCAAATTCGTCTTTTGTTTTTCTAACCGCTTGGCGAATCAAGACATCTTCGGATTCTTGATCTGCAATTAAAAATTCAATTGAAAGAGGAAGAATTTTTTCAAGTCTTCCTACAAACATTGCGTGTTTTAAAGCAAGAAGAGAAATCCCCCCATTTAATCCCTTAAAGTCATACCTCTCATTTTCATGAGTATAGTCTGGGCATACAGGCACGATGGTCAGTGGAACTTTTTGATGAAGAAGAACTTGCGCAAGACAAATTAAAATTTGTCGTGAGTGGGTAGCCTCACCGGAAATAGAAGTAATTTCTTTTAGCATCGAAACAACTTCTGCAGAGGTGCGTACACACACAGTTTTTCTCTCTTCGTCGGAAGCAAACTTCCCTACACGATTCCAATCAATTACTCTGACGTCTTTGGTGTTCATTGTGTGGTTTTGGTTTGTGGTTGTAAGGAACAAATTTTAGACAAAAGAAAAAACTCCTTGTCTCTTCATGCGAAAAATCGCAAAAAGGGACGAGAAGTCTTTTGTTACTCGTGGTGCCACCCTAATTCAAAAACTAGTATTTACCTAGTTTTTCTCACCAGCTTTATGCATTTTGCCAACACTGGATTTCTCTATAACGGGAGGACCCGGATTTCCACGCGGACTTTTGTCTTTGCAGAAACCATCTTTTGCTGTTTAGACAATACTCAAGGCCCAATCTCACAGAACATAAGCTCGTGAGACCTTGAAAGATGTTATTTCGATCTACATGTAATCCTACATTGATTTATAAGAAAAATCAATAGCAGGTGTGTTGTGTTGAAATTAAAAGCTAAAAACCAGAAGCTTTAAGCTCAAAGCTAACTAAACTCCCTCCCCTCTCAACTCCTCAATTAGTTTTTTTGCATGCTTAGAAATTTTTCCTGGAAGTTCAATTTGGATTCGCAGATACATGTCGCCTCTTCGGCCACTCCCCATCGGTACCCCTTTTCCTTTTACTCGAAGTACTTCTCCAAACTTTACTCTTTCAGGAATTGTGACTGTGAGTGGTCCGTCTAGAGTTTCTACTTTGTAATCCGCACCCAAAAGAGCGTCAGAAAGTTTTACTTGTAGATCCATGACTAAACTACTTCCTTCTTTTCGGATATTTTTGTGAGGTTTTACGTGAATTTTGATATACAAATCCCCCGCTACTCCACCTGCAATCGCTTCACCTTTTCCTGTCATGCGGATCATTTCTCCGTTTTCAATTCCAGATGGAATTTCAAGTTTGATGTCTTCTTGTTTTCCTTTTACACCAAGACCTTTGCACTCAGTACACTTTTGTTTTGGCATGGCTCCAACTCCAAGACACTCGTCGCAAGTTTTTGTAGCGGCGATTTGTCCAAAGATTGATCTTTTCATTTCGCGGATTGATCCTTTGCCGTTGCAAGTTTTGCAACTTACCATGTCGGACCCCGGTTCTGCACGGTTTCCTTTGCATCTTTCGCATGTACTAGTTTTGTTTAGAAGTACATGTTTTGTAACTCCAAAGATAGATTCTTTGAAATCGATTTCAGCGTCTATTGAAATGTCCCGCCCTCTTTTTTGTTTTGGTGCTCTACCTCCTCCGCCAAAGAAATCTCCAAAAATGTCTCCTAGATCTTCAAAATTAAATTCAAAACCACCTTGTTGTCCACCAAACCCTTGTGAAAATTGACTAAAATCAAAACCTTCAAAGCCTCCAGCTCCACCACCATTTCCTCCAAAAGTTTTTCCGTAAGAATCGTATTCTGCTCTTTTCTTTTCATCGGAAAGAACACTGTAGGCTTCACTTGCCTCTTTGAATTTTTCCGCATTTCCAGAACCTTTGTCTGGGTGGTGTGTGTGAGCAATCTTTCGAAATGCTTTTTTTATTTCATCTGCGCTGGCACTTTTGGAAATGCCGAGGATTGAGTAGTAGTCTTTTTTCATAGAATTTGTTAATAAGTCAAATGGTAAAAATCAAAAGTCAAAATTGAAAGTAAAAAGTAAAAAATTATTTTTTCTTTAAGCTAATAACGCTTTTCCCAAGTATGTTTGATATTTCAGTAGCTTCTTTAATTAATACGTCTATTTCTTTATCATTACATATCCTAGAGTCTCGAAGCAAGTTGAGCCAATATATAGTTTCGTTTGCACTTTTTAGTGAAATTTCATAAAACTTTTTAAATTCTAATCTAGAACTGGACGCCCTTGCCTCTACCAAGTTCGCGCCGATTGAAGTGCTTGACCTAATTACTTGGTCAGTTATCACCCAAGCGGCGCGAGTTTTTGGTAGTTCATTTGTTAGGTTAATAATGCTTAAACTAAACTGGTATGTTCTTTGTTTTATATCAACTTTGAATTTTGAGTTTAAGTTTTGCATTTTGCCCTTTAAACTTTGATTTTATCTTTATTCCTTCACCTCTGCGTCTCGGGCTTGGTCTGCTCCCGGAGTGTCACCTGTAGGACCGTCTGTTTTTGGAGCTTCTCCAGCCGGTGGAGTTTGGTTTGCGTCTTGGCTAGCTTTTGCAAGAATTTCTCCAATTTTTGAAATCTCAGTTGAAAGTTCGTCGAGAGCTTTTTTTATTGCGTCTACATCTGTTCCATCTTTTACTGCTTTGAGAGCATCGATTTTTTCTTGAATACCTTTCTTTACATCTTCAGGAATTTTTTCTGCATATTCTTTTAGGGATTTTTCTGCAGTGTAGATAGATTGCTCAGATGTGTTTTTGATTTCCACAAGAGCTTTTTTCTTTTCATCTTCAGTTGCGTTTATCTCCGCGTCTTTTTTCATTTTCTCAATATCAGCGTCGGTTAGACCTGAACTTGCTTCAATTCTGATTGATTGTTCTTTTCCTGTAGATTTGTCTTTTGCTTTTACAGAAAGAATTCCGTTTGCATCTACATCGAAAGTTACTTCAACTTGTGGAATTCCTCTTGGAGCTGGTGGGATTCCGTCTAGGATAAATCTACCGAGAGATTTGTTGTCTGAAGCCATCGCTCTTTCTCCTTGAACAATGTGAATTTCTACTGAAGTTTGGTTGTCTGAAGCTGTAGAAAAGACTTGAGATTTGCTTGTAGGGATTGTAGTGTTTTTGTCGATTAGTTTTGTTGCGATACTTCCCATAGTTTCAATTCCCAAAGATAGTGGAATCACGTCTAGAAGAAGCACGTCTTTTACATCTCCTGCTAAGATTCCTCCTTGGATCGCGGCTCCGAGAGCTACCACTTCGTCTGGGTTTACTCCCATGTGAAGTTCTTTACCAAAGAAATCTTTTACAGCTTTTTGAAGAGCTGGCATTCTTGTTTGTCCTCCCACAAGAATCACTTCGTTGATTTGTTCTTTTTTGAAAGGAGAAGCTTCGAGTGCTCTCTTTGTGATTTGCATAGCTCGCTCGATAAACTCGCTCGCTAGTTCTTCTAGTTTTGCTCGTGTGATTGTAAGAAGAAGGTGGCGAGGACCAGATGCGTCTGAAGTGATAAATGGAATATTTACTTCAGTTTGAGAAGCTGTAGAAAGTTCGATCTTTGCTTTTTCAGCCGCTTCGTCGAGTCGCTGAAGAGCAAGAGCGTCGCTTCTAAGGTCGATTCCTGATTCTTTTTTGAATTCGTCTGCAAGGAAGTTGATGATTTTTTGATCGATGTCTTTTCCTCCAAGGTGAGCATCTCCGTCTGTGGATTTTACTTCTACCACATCGTCTCCTACTTCAAGAATTGAGATGTCGAAAGTTCCTCCTCCGAAGTCGAACACTGCAATTTTTTCGTCTTTCTTTTTGTTGAATCCGTAAGCTAGAGCGGCTGCTGTAGGTTCGTTGATGATTCTTTTTACATCAAGACCTGCAATTTTTCCCGCATCTTTTGTGGCTTGTCTTTGTGCATCGTTGAAGTAAGCCGGCACTGTGATCACAGCTTCTGTGATTGTTTCCCCAGTTCTCGCTTCTGCGTCAGCTTTTAGTTTTTGAAGAATCATTGCAGAAATTTCTTCTGGTCGGTACCATTTTTCTGCCATCTTTACTTCGATTCCTCCGTTTTCAGCTTTCCTCATCTCATAAGGCACTGACGCTTTGTCTTTTTGCACCAAAGCTTCGTCGAAGTTGTGTCCGATGAATCTTTTGATTTGGTAAATTGTGTTTTTAGGGTTTGTAACTCCTTGTCGTTTAGCTAAAAGCCCAGCTAGTTTTTCACCAGTTTTACTTTCAGCAACGATAGATGGAGTTGTACGTGCACCCTCAGC
>JAUPVJ010000082.1 GCA_030917145.1 Patescibacteria group bacterium | reverse complement strand
TTGATAAGACAATCGAAAAATTAAAAGCAGAAAATATAATTTTTGCTTTGGAACCTCAGTCTTTCCCATCTTGTAAAATGGCTATTGTAAAAGATCCTGACGGAAGCGGTATTATAATCCATAAAAAAGCTTAAACACCTTAGTTTCTTAGAGGGGTCATTTTTGCTATAATGCTCTTATGAAGTCAAAAGTTATAGCTTTTTCAGTTTTGGTGATTTTAATCCTTATTTTTGTGGTTTTTAAGATTGTAAGCTTAAAAACGGGAGGAGTTGTGGGGGAAATTACAGATCCTGTTTCTACAACAACGGGCGTTATTGTCACATCAACTACTACCACAACCACTACTTTACCTACACAAAAAAAAGGTGTGCATTTTGGAGAGGTGTTTGCGCAAAATGGAATTTCAGTAAAACCAATAGAACTAATCGGGGACAGTCGGTGTGCAAACGGTCTTACATGTATTTGGGCAGGTACAGTTAGTGTAAAAGTGGAAGTAGTAGAATCAGGAGAAAAAAGAACTGAAATTATTGATCTTGAAAATTCTATTCAATTAAAAAATTACACACTTTCTCTTTCGAAGGTTTCTCCTTATCCCGAGAAAGATGGCAAGATTCCACTTGCAAATTATCTGTTTGAATTTTCTATCTCAAAAAATGCCCCACCTTCTGTTGGGGGAGTAAAAGATCAATGTTTTGTTGGTGGTTGCTCAGGTCAGATTTGTTCTGACCAAAAGGACGTGATATCTAATTGTATGTGGACCGAAAGTTACGCGTGTTATGCTACTGCAAAATGTGAACGACAACAAAACGGTCAGTGTGGGTGGACAGAAACTTCGCAGTTAAAGATGTGTCTTGAAAACGCAAAGTAATTTAATATACAGGAATCTTATGACAAAAAATTTTTGGGAAAAAGAATATAAAAATCCTACTCACCTAGCGATTTCGGAAGAACCTTCTGGTGATTTGGAAAATTTTGTGCGTTGGGCGGTGCGAAATTCTGATTGGCCACCGTTCCCACAAGGAGGTCTTGTGGTAGATGTTGGGTGTGGTAATGGTAGAAACATCATAGCTCTTTGTGAAGAGTCCGGCATGAAAGGGGAAGCTTTTGATATTTCAAATGAAGCAATTGCTCAGGCGAAGAAAAAAGCTCGAGAGAAAAATCTATCTATAAATTTTTCTG
This sequence comes from Patescibacteria group bacterium, assembly GCA_030917145.1. Classification (GTDB taxonomy): domain Bacteria; phylum Patescibacteriota; class Minisyncoccia; order Phycocordibacterales; family CAIRYW01; genus JAUPVJ01. The sequence continues at coordinate 1,698 of JAUPVJ010000082.1, read as the reverse complement.
TTAGAAATGCTGGAGATTTTTTTCCTCTTTTAAATGAGTCGACCGATGTAGTTCTCGACATGATGGTTTCGCATTTTTTAAATGAGAAAGAAAGATCATCTCTTTACAAAGAAATTGCTCGAATTGTAAAACCTTTTGGATGGTTTTATTTTAAGACTTTTATTTTAGATGGTGATCTTCATGCCAGAAGATTGATCGACAAGTATCCAAGTGGGGAATTTAACACCTACATACACCCTAAAATCAAAGTAGCTGAACATGTGTTTACTGAAGAGGAAATTATTGAGATTTTCTCTCCTAGTTTTGTCATTCATAAAATGATAAAATCATATAAACACATAAAAGACGGAGAGGCGCACAAGAGACGCACCGTCTCTGTGTACATGGAAAGAAGGAGAGATGACAATGATTAATCTTGGTGGGGGTAAAAAAGAGCATGGCAAAAATTCAAAAAAAAGTAAAAATTTTAAGTTTCATAATCGCAATACTTTTAATTGCTTTTGTTTCTTATGTAGAAATTAAGAAAAGTAAATTTTCTCTTCCAGGGGAAATTTCACAATGTACATCTGGAGATGAAGCAGTGTTTCAATACATCACTGATTTAGAAAGTTATACTACAAGCTACTACAACAAAAACGGTCAAAGAATCAGTTGTGACCTCGACACCACAACAGAATTTTGTGAGAATTTTCTAGCCACAGTTTCAGATTGTGTTCCGATTTATAGAAATTTTGAAGACAAGAACTATAAACAAATTTATGAAGAGGAAGCAGAAGAGATTGTAGAAAAGATTTTAAAAAATAAATCGTTATAAAAAAAATGAATTCAAAAGATCTAACAAAAGAGGCTCCAAGAAGTCCTTATTTACAAGTAAATGGTTTTGCAATTTTAGCTAGAACTATAGATAAATGTAGAGCTGTTATAAACAACGTCGCAGGTGAATATCATTTTAACTGCCCGCTAGACCAAGCACTTTTTGGTTTTAAAAATATCGATGCTTCAGAATTTAAATCATTTGTAGAAACTGGTGCAAGCGACGAAGAGATTGGAGAGTGGGTTTTTTCTCATGGAGATCAAAAAACTGTTGATGAAATAAAAAATTGGTCCGAAGCTTTTAGAACTGATTTTTCATATTCTCATAATCCTGAAAAAAGCGAATGGTTTAGAGGTGAGTGCGCAAGACTTAATCTTGATCCTGAAAAAACAACTCTTTTTGATTATCTAGAAGTAGACGACAAAGCAACTTTCGGGTAAAAAAATACCCCAATTTTTTATGGGGTGCCGTGTGTCCAAAGTCGTGGTTGTCCTCGATGAGAGCAGTAATCAACCTTGATCCTGGGATTGTCGCCCATCGGGAGGGTGATCGGTTTGTAGGTTCGCCGGAGGCGAATCGCAACCAAGAGTTCGCGGATTCTCCGGTTTCGCATCAAATTCCGAGCACTGCGCCCAGAAAGTTCTTGCAATCTTTGGATCATCCAACGCACGTTTTTGCTGGACAACAAGTCTGTTGGTGAAAGAGCAGGTGTGTTCATCCCAACTATTATAACACACTATGAAAAAAATACAATACAAAATAGCACCTAGGTGTAGGTGCTTAGGTTGTAATGATGCATCCGCAACAGACAGTGAACACTTCTTTTCCTCTAACGAAATCTAAAGGCTCTGTTCTTTTGTCTAAAGCCCATGCGATTTCGTCAG
>JAUPVJ010000081.1 GCA_030917145.1 Patescibacteria group bacterium | reverse complement strand
ACAATAAATTTTGGAAAAGAAATATTTCGAGCTTTTTCAATTGATTCAATCAAATTGTCGGCAGACTTTTCTGCAAACCGTGGAAGAGAAAGCAAATCACCTTTTTTAATTTTAAAAATATCTGCCCGCCCAGAAATTACCCCATTTTCTAAGAGTAAGTCTATGATTTTCGGCCCTAAGCCCTCTATATCAAAAGCGTGTTTTGAAGTGAAATAATAAAGAGTTCTACGGTCACGTGCGGGACATTTGGCGTTTGGACAAAACAAAGCAGCACTCATGTTTAAAGTCTTTTTGCTTCCACCGATCTCTTTTTTCACCAAAGCTGTATCACAAACAGGGCAAACTTTTGGCATAGAAATTTTCTTCTCTTTTCCTGTGCGTAATTCCTCTAAAACTTTTACAATATCTGGGATCACGTCCCCTGCTTTTTGAATTATGACAGTGTCTCCAAGGCGCAGATCTAAGCGCTCAATTTCATCTTCGTTGTGAAGAGTTGCGCGCGAAACAGTAGACCCTGCCACAAGGACCGGCTTTAATACCGCAACAGGAGTAATCGCTCCAGTACGTCCTACTTGAAATTTAATGTCCTCCAACACTGTTGTAGCCTCTTCTGCAGGAAACTTAAACGCGATTGCAAAACGCGGGGTCTTTCCAGTAAACCCGAGTTCTTGTTGAAACTTTAAATCATTTATTTTTACAACGATTCCATCAAAAAGATAATCGCATTTTTTAGATTTTTCTTTCCACTCTTCCCAAAAAGCAACAACCTCTTTAATTCCATGACACTTTTTAAAATGCTTGTTTACTTTAAATCCTAAATCTTTTAAAAATTCTAATTCTTTTTCCTGAGTTTTGATTTCGTCTTTATAAAAAGCAACATCGTAAACAAAAGAGTCTAGCTTCCTTTGTGCTGCAATTTTTGGATCGAGCTGGCGTATTGAACCCGCAGCTAAATTGCGAGGATTTGCATACAGAGGCTCTCCCTTTTTTTCTTGCTCTTTATTAATCTCTTCTAACCTTTGTTTTGAAAGCCAGACTTCCCCTTCCACGATTAGATCTACTTTTTCATTTAAAATAAGTGGAATTGATTCAATAGTCTTTATATTTTCGGTCACATTTTCTCCTACTTTTCCATCTCCTCTTGTAACCGCTTGAAAAAGTACCCCATTTCTATATTCCACTACAACTTTTAAACCGTCGATTTTGTGTTCACAAACATAATCCAAAACTACACCTTCGTTCACCTTTAAAAATCTCTTCACTTTCAGATCAAAATCTTGCATTTCCTCTTCTGTAAATGCGTCTGCCAAAGACCACTGAGGAACTTTGTGTGTGACCTTTTCAAAAAAAGGAAGAGGCTCTCCAGCAACACGCTGCGACGGAGAAGAAAGATCCACTAAACTTGGATATTGTTTTTCAAACAAAGACAGTTCGTGTTTCAGGGAATCAAGAGCTTCAGGCGAAATATCTGACTTGTCCAAAACATGATAATTATATCTATGCAAAGCTATAGCTTTTCTTAAATTGCGAATTCTTTCCACAATCTCTTTTGGGATTTTTTTGTCTTTTTCTTCTTTCATCTACTTTCGTTACAGAAATTTTAGTATTTAATTTTTATAGCACGCTCGAATCTGTTTCTACTTGTTATGTCACACGTGGAAAAACCTCTAGAAATTATATTTGTAACTATGTTTCCATCATTTACACCATCAACAAACCTAGTTTTATCAACAGTAACATTGAAACACAAATTATCAGGTGACCCAGTCCTTAAAGACAAATTTGTTCTAACAACATTTTCACTTGGAGAAGCTCCAACAATCAGAGAAGGACTACTAATTATATTTCCAGAGGCAGCGTCCGGTTTAGGGTTAAAAGTCGCCCCGACACACCGATACTGCTTACCTCCAAAACTATAATCACCGAATTCCGTCCCGCATTGAGGTGAAACAATAGCAGTATTGTCTTCAGTTGGAATACCAAAAATTCCTTGCGGACAAATTGGGTTTCCGTCCGCACTAACATTTCCTCCACCAGAATCTAAGAACAGAGCACACTCTATACCAGTATCAGCAGAATAAAAAGCAAGCTGACTTTCTCTTCCTGCGGAAGCTAAAGTAATTTGCTTGATCGTGATCGACAAAATAGCAAGACCAATTGCTAAAACCAAACTTCCAGTAAGGGAAGCAAAAAGCACAGAAAAGCCTTTTTTAAATTTTGCAGATTGTGTAAACATTATCTTTGCCAATTAATTAAACGTTCCTGAATTTTAAATTCTCGCTTTGTACCAAGTAAAGATCCCGTGTTCCACTCAACTTTTGATGTTACAAGGGCTTCTTGCTCCGCCTGCTGATTTGGATATTGCGTAATCTTAATGGTTCTCCAAAATTTAGTAGGTTGATTTCTACCAGTCACAGATCTATATGAATATTCATTGGTCTCACTATTATATTTAAGAAGTCTTGTGACGTCCAAACAAGCACCTTCACCTGGATTTTCTTTACAAGCTGTAATCGCGCCAGTCAGAACATCTATCGTGCACGCATCTGGACTACCAGCAGGCGAGAAACATACAGAAAGAGAAGGATGTTCAACCCACTTACCATTTAATGAT
>JAUPVJ010000080.1 GCA_030917145.1 Patescibacteria group bacterium | reverse complement strand
TTCTCAAAGATCTCTTTGATTATTGGCAGGTGCACTATATTTCTCAATTTTTACCATTAGATGAAGAAAGGTTTTCGCAAGAAGAAAGAGAATACTGCTTGAGACTTCGTAAGAATATTGATCAAGTAATTCATAAATTGTGGAATTCTATCATTCCAATTTTGAAAAATTTATATCCTAACTTAGGAGATCTGGTGGCTTACATTGAATGGGATGAAATTTTTGATTCTAAGATACCTGATATATTAGAATTAAATAGAAGAAAAACTGAAGGTGTTTTTGTCTACAACGGTGAAATTATAAATGAAGCAGAGTTAAAAGACTTGCAAAAGAAAGATAATTTTGAGGTCGATTTCGATCGTAAAAATTATGAAGTAGAAGAATTTACAGGTCAGGTTGCTTGCGTGGGAAAAGTTTCTGGAAAAGTAAGAATTATATTAAAAAAAGATGAAATAAGTAATTTTCTAGAAGGAGAGGTCCTTGTGTCTTATATGACAATGCCTGCCTTTATGCCTGCAATGAAGAAAGCTTCAGCATTTGTAACAGACGAAGGGGGTGTTACTTGCCACGCGGCAATCATTGCCCGCGAGATGAATAAACCTTGCATCATTGGCACCAAAATCGCAACAAAAGCGCTTAAGGATGGCGACGAAGTGGAGGTGGATGCGGAAAGGGGAATTGTAAGAATTATTAAAAGAACAAGTGAAAAATAATTTAAAAATAATATTTCCAGTAATGGTTGTTGCTGTATTTTTTATAGGCGCTTCTTTTTTGGGACAAAAGTACGAAACAAATATAAAAGATTTTGTGGCTTTTGGTGGAGTATTTGCTCCAGTGTTTTATTTTCTTTTGAGTATTGTGTCTGTGGTGTTTGCACCGTTTAGTAGTTTTCCTTTGATTCCCCTTGCGGTTGTGAGTTTCGGATTATGGACTGCATTTTTTGCAACAGTTTTAGGGTGGACCATTGGTTCTGTAATTGCTTTTTTAATTGCGCGCAGGTACGGCGAGCCTGTTGTAAAAAAAATAATTTCAATCGAATCTTTAGAAAAAATTAGAAATTTCTTTCCAGAGAAAAATTCTTTCTTTGAAACTTTTTTTATGAGAATGTTTTTTCCTGTAGATTTGCTTAGCTACGCACTTGGGCTTTTTAGTAAAATCGATTTTAAAACTTATTTTCTTGCTACCCTTTTGGGGATCATGCCTTTTGCTTTGTTTTTTTCATATGTGGGCACTTTAAATTCTACTTTTCAAATAGGAGCAACGGTGTTTGGTCTTTTGGTCTTTTTGACGTATGTTTATGTTCGAAGGAAAAAACATGAAAATAATTGATATATCTTTACCTATAAAGCCCGGCATGATGGTCTACCCTGGAAACCCAGAGGTTGTAATCGAGCTCGCCCAAGATATAGAGTGTGGGGCGAGTTCAAATGTCTCTAAAATGAGCCTGGGGAGCCACACGGGCACTCACATTGATGCTCCTCGGCACGTCTTTAAAGAAGGGGAGCCTATCGATAAATTTGCCCTAGAGGCCTTTTTTGGGCCCTGCAAGGTCTTTGATGCCACAAGCGAAGAAAAGCAAGTTTCCCTCTATTTTGTAGAGTCCAAGGAAATTCAGAAAGGTGATAGGGTTCTTTTTAAGACAAAAAATTCAGAGAGAGGATTTGAGACTTTTAGAAACGATTTTGTTTTTCTTTCAGGAGAAGCAAGTGAATACTTGGCCAAAAAGGAAATTTCTCTAGTTGGAATTGATTATCTTTCAATAAAAGAAAAAGGAAGTAAAGATAATCGCCCGCATACAGAATTCTTGTCTCGAGGGATTCCGATCCTTGAAGGAATAGATCTTTCAAGAGTCACAGAAGGGGAATATGTGATTTCAGCTTTTCCGCTTAAAATAGAAGGTGCAGACGGGGCATTAGCACGAGCGGTTTTAATCGAAGATTAAAAGAATTGAAAATTGAGAATTACGAATTAGGAATTAAATATTTATACTAAATACTGTATACCAAATACTAAATACCTTGAAACAAAACAAACCAGCACAAATTAAGTGGACTAAAATTTTTAGTTATTACTACAAGTATTCAAAAAAATACGGTGTTTTTTTCTTTTTGATTCTGCTTGGTTACGGTGTGGGAGTTGTGCTCACTAGCGCATTGGTTCCTTATATATATAAGAGTATTGTAGATATCATTAGTACCCCAGAAATTTTGTCTGGTGACAGGATACTTCTTCAAGCTGAGCTATTTAAATATATTTTCTATGTCATTGGAGCACTAATTGGAACTCGTCTATTTTTTATAATAGGAGATTATTCAATTACCTATTTTCAAAATAAAGTTTTGCGAGACCTTAACAATTTTACTTTCGAGGTAATACTTAAACATTCTTACCAATTTTTTATAAATTCTTTTACCGGAAGTCTTGTAAAAAAAGCTGGGAGATTTGTAAATTCTTTCGAAGACATAGGAGATATCTTTATCTATAATATTTTTGTTTCGTTTATAAAGATAACAAGTGTTTTTGGAATACTTTTTTACGTAGAACCGATTTTGGGATTAATTTTTCTTAGTTGGTCCCTTGTGTTTATTTTAGTGTCTTACTATCTTGCTCGTCGAAAAATAAAATATGACCTTGTCGAAGCAGAAGCGGATTCACACCTTACGGCAAGAGCATCAGATGTGTTCACTAATGCTTTAAACTTAAAAATGTTTTCTTCGATTGTAAGAGAGGTCCTTGCTTTTAATACGGTTGCAACTGATCAAATGGTTGCAAGACAAAAAGCTTGGAACTATCAAAACTTTGTTTATATATTGCAAGGAGCTTTAGTAATGTGGCTTCAGGTTTTTTCTTTATATGCAGTGGTGGTGCTTTGGTTGGATGGAATTGTTTCTGTGGGAACAATTATTTTAGTAATCGCTTACACAGACACCATTTTAGAAAGTATTTGGCACTTAGGAAAACAGCTAACTCGACTCAGTAAGGCTTTTTCAAATGCATCAGAAATGGTAGAGATTATAGAAATTCCAAATGAAATTAGTGATTTACAAACACCAGAAAAATTAAAAATTAAAAAAGGTCACGTGTTTTTTGAAAACGTGAGCTTTGCCTATAACCAAGGAAACGAAATTTTTTCAGACTTTAATATGGAAATTTCTGCTGGTGAGAAAGTTGGAATTGTGGGTACCAGTGGTGCTGGAAAATCTACAATTACAAAGTTGATGCTTCGTTTTGCGGACGTGACAAAAGGTGCAATAAAAATTGACGGGCAAGATATTAGAAATATCACGCAAGATGATCTGCGATCTGTAATTTCTTATGTACCTCAAGACCCAATTCTTTTTCATCGATCTCTTTCTGAAAACATCTCTTATGGAAAAATTGATGCGGAGACAAAGGAGATTGTAAGCGCTTCCAAAAAGGCCCATGCTGATGATTTTATCTCTCGTCTTCCTAACAAATATGAAACAATGGTAGGAGAGCGTGGTGTAAAACTTTCTGGAGGAGAACGCCAGAGAGTCGCTCTTGCTCGTGCAATTTTAAAGAACGCACCAATTTTGATTTTGGATGAAGCTACAAGTTCTCTTGATTCTGAAAGTGAGAAATATATACAAGAGAGTTTGGACTTGCTTATGAAAGGGAAAACTACGATTGTGATCGCCCACAGGCTCTCTACGATTCAAAAAATGGATAGAATTATTGTGCTTGAAAATGGAGAAATTGCGGAGGAAGGGAGTCACGCAGTCCTTCTAGAAAAGAAAGGTAGATATGCAAAACTGTGGGAACACCAAAGTGGAGGATTTCTTGAATAAAAGGTTATGGGTTTTAGGTGATGGGTGATAGGCAAAGAAGATATGATAAAATATACACATGAGTAAAATCACAATTTTTGGAATGGCAGGGACGGGAACCAGTAGTGCCGGGAAGGCACTTGCTGAAAAGCTTGGTTTTGAGTTTTTGTCTTCCGGAAATATCTTTAGAGAAATGGCGGCCTCACTGAGTCTTTCTCTCTCAGAACTTGAAGAGTTGTCTAAAGTTGATTCTAAATATGATATTGAACTAGATAAAAAGATTGAGCACTACGGAAAAACAAAAGACAATTTTGTTGTAGATAGTAGACTTGCTTGGTATTTTATACCGGATTCTTTCAAGGTGGCTTTAATTTTAGATGATAAAACTAGATTCGACAGAATTGCTCTCCGTGAAGGAAAAACTTTAGAACAAGTAAAAGAGGAAACAGATTTTAGAGAAAAAATGATAGAGACAAGGTACCTGCAGTACTATGGAGTGGATCTTCCTAAGGTTTTAGAAAACAACACTTTTGATGTGATTATAGACACTAAAAATAATTCAGTAGAAACAGTGGTGGAGATGATCTGTGCTAATTTTCTTAAAAGCTAATTTGTAGTTTATAATATTGTTATGACTAAAGCAGAATATTTTCGATCTTTTCTTTATTTTTTCGCAGTATTTTTAGCAGCTGCTTCAGGTGCGATAATTGTCTATGATAAATCTATGGAAGCGCTGGACGATTCTTATGCTTATTCTTCTGTGGCGCGAGCGGATGGTCCGAGGGGTACCCGTCTTCAGATAACTGTGGACACACCAGCTCCCGGAGAAATTGTAAGAAGTCCTCTAAATTTCTCAGGTACAGCCAGTGGTTCGTGGTTTGAAAAGGGAGATTTTCCCGTGAAGATAACCGATCAAAAAGGCAATCTTTTAGGTGTGGGAGTAGCAAGAGCTGAGAGAAATGTTGAAACCGGAGAAAAGGTTGCTTTTAAAGGAGTTGTAACTTTTGCAACTGCTGGAGATTCAGGATTTATAATCTTTGAAGAAAGTGATCCACGGGGTGCGCAAAAAGTTGGAGCATTTAAAATCCCGGTATTATTTAGATAATAAAAACAAATGGAAGATTTAATGAAAGCTGATATTTTCTTTTTTATTACTACTGTTGCGGTAGTCGTATTCTCTTTACTAGGAGCCATAATGCTCTTTTATGGTATTAAAATTGCCCGTGATATCCAAAAAATTGCAGAAATTGCTAGACGGGAAAGTGAGGAAATAATCAAAGACATAGATGATGTACGGGGTGCTTTTAAGCAAAAAGTGGTATCATTGATAGGTATCCTTTCTTCAATTGGCCTCTTTAGAAAAAAGAAGCGTTCAAAATCAAAGAAAGAAGAGGAGGAAATTTAAAAATTTAAATTAAAAATCATGGCAACAAAAAAGAAACAAAGTGATGGTGTGGCAATTGGCGGAGCGATTATTGGTGCGGTTGCAGCTGCGGCAGGAGCTTATTTTCTATATGGAACAAAAGAGGGA
>JAUPVJ010000079.1 GCA_030917145.1 Patescibacteria group bacterium | reverse complement strand
TTAAATTCTTTAGTGCTTCCATGCCAATGTCTGAAATACCCCACTGTACGCCCCCAGAAAGCTCCCCAGGACCTCGCAATGACAAATCTAGTTCCGCTAGCTCAAAACCATTTTTAGCCTTTAAAAAGGCCTTTAGACGCTCTGTGGTTTTGTCTGATTTTGACTCTGCAAAGATGAAACAATATGGGTCCATGTTGCTTCTCATCACGCGTCCACGAAGTTGGTGAAGTTGAGAGAGTCCAAATCTTTCACCTCCCTCGATGATTATGATTGTTGCGTTTGGTACGTTTACTCCAACTTCTACAACAGAGGTTGCAACTAAAATGTGCGTGATGCCTTCTTTGAATTTTTGCATTTCTTTTTCTTTTTCAACCGGTGTCATTTTGCTGTGTAAAATTCCAATTTCAAATTCTGGAAATACGTCGCGTTTTAATCTTTTTGCTTCTTCCTTTACAGACTTGGCGTAAATCGCTTTTTCTTTGTCGGGATCAGGCTCGTCGATTCTGGGGCAAATTATATAAAGTTGTCTTCCTTCAATTAATTTTTTCTTTAAAAATTCGTAGACTTCTTCTCTTTTGTTTGGAAGTACCACTTCGGTAGTCACTTTTTTTCGCCCCATAGGCATCTCGTCTAAAAGAGAAAGGTCTAGGTCGCCGTATATGGTGAGTGCAAGAGTGCGGGGAATTGGAGTTGCAGACATTGAAAGTAGGTGGGGGACAAGCCCGTCTTTTCTCGCGAGATTTTTTCTCTGTTTAGTTCCAAATCTGTGTTGTTCGTCGATTACGACAAAAGCTAAATTTTTAAAAGAAACATTTTTTTGTATCAAAGCGTGGGTTCCGATCAAAATTGAGATCTCTCCGTTTTTTACCCATTTAGAAAGTTGAGCTTTAGAAACATGCACTGATTTTTTCGGATCAACTTTAGAAGGAAATTTTTCACAAAGTTTTGAAGTGATTAGTCCTATTGGCACTTTTGCTCCAAACATTTCTTTAAAAGATTCAAAATGTTGTCGAGCTAAAATTTCAGTTGGTGCCATGATCGCTACTTGAAAGTGTCCGTAGTCTTTGTTGTCAGGGTGGTTTCGTGTAACTGCGAAAGTAGCAACTCCTGCAACTGCTGTTTTTCCACTTCCTACGTCTCCGTGTAAAAGGCGAGCCATCGGGAAACCTCTCTGAAAATCGCGCAAGACTTCTTCAATAGTTTTTGTTTGGGAGTTGGTCAAAGAAAAAGGAAAAGTTTTTACAAACTCCGTAACCTCTTCTTTTTTGTGTGTGAGGTTCGGGGATTTTAGTTTTGAGTTTTCGAGTCTGTCTAATTCTCTTTCGATTTGTATAAAAAACACTTCTTCAAAAGCAAAGCGTTTTCTAGACGCTTTTGCATCGTCTTCTTTTTTGGGAGAGTGGATCCAAATCAAAGCTGTGCGAAGAGTGGGGAGATTGTATTTTTTTAAAATTTCTTCTGGTATCGGGTCCGTTACTTCCTCTAAGCCTCCTTCTTTTAAAACCTTTTGAATCGCGTAATAAATCCAGTTTGAAGTAATTCCTTTTGATTCATTGTAGACAGGGTAAAGGCGCATGTCTTCATTATCAATACCACTTTCTCCACTAAATAGACTTTCTCTGCCAATCTCAGGAATCTTTGTAACACTTTCTACTTTTGGATTTGTGATTGAAAATTTTCCTCGAGATTCGCTTACCACGCCTTCTGCTCGCACCAAACTTCCAGCAGGAAACATCTTTGCGATATAGGGCTGATTAAACCAAACTAAAGAAACTTCTCCCGAGCTGTCTTCGAGGGTTGCTTTTGCCATCGGCATTTTTGTTTTAAAAGATTTTGACGTTTCTGTTTTTGTGATTTTTCCAAACAAAACTACACTTTCTTTTGTTTGGATTGTGGAGATCGCTTCTGCTTTTGAGGTGTCACCGTAGCGAACAGGAAAATGGTACAGTAGGTCTTCTACGGTTTCAATTTGAAGTTTCTTTAAAGCTTTTTTTTGAGAATCTTGAAGTCTAAAAAAACTTGCTACTTCTTTAGAGAGAATTCTTTTTTCCATCAGTATCGTTGTTTTTTGCGAAGAGAAGGGCGAGAGTCATCAGTAAAGAGGCTGACACTGCCATCATTGGGATTGTGATATATCCAAATCTTAGAACAAACACTTTACTACAAGACACACTGTAGCCCACTGCAGAGCACGGCAATATTGAAACCCCAGTTACTTGAAGTATGTAGTGATTTATAGCGATTAATCCTCCAATGATTGCTAGGGCGAGAGAATATTTGATGATATGAGTATCTTTTTTCCATAAAGCGATTCCTAGAAGAATTACTTGCGGGTAGATAAATATTCTTTGATACCAACAAAGTTTGCATGGTTCATAACCAAGGATTTCTGAATAGAAAAGACTACCTAGTGTTGCTGTTAAAGCTACAATAAAAGCCAGAAGCATTCCGTGCTTTTGAACAAACAGAAAGGTTTTCGACTCAGGGTCTTTTGGTTTAAAGAAAATATGTACAAATCTTTTTATCACAGATTCTTTTTTGTGATGTCTGAAGTAAATTACAATTAAAATAATTGAAATAATTTGTGCAATTACTGTAAGGCTCGCTAAAAGAAAATTTCCTACTTCGCTCATAAATTTATTTTAATATTTTAATTAATTTGCAGCTGGCAATTCACAGCCTGTTTTTTCACTCAAAGTTTCTAGAGACGCTCCTCCGGAAATTTTTGTACCATCAGTAAAAATCCAAGTTGGGTATGATTCTATCCCAGCGTCTTTACAAATAAGGTTTTGTCCATTTCCATCTGGTGTAGAGCATTCTACGTAAGGGATTTTAGTAGAGTTTTCAAAAAGTTTCTTTTGGTCTCGACAGTGAGGGCACCAAAAAGCTCCGTAAAATTTTGCTCCTTTTTCTTCAAGACACATTGCAAAAGAGTCGTATTTTACACTTTGCACTGGTGCACCCGCCCCATTTTTTTCTAAGAAATAAAGACCAACAAAAATTATTAAAAGGACTACGAGCGTTACTACGCCATATGTAATGTTTCTTTTCATAAGAATTATTATATCACTTTTAAAAATTCGGGAAATTGCTTAGATTTCCCACAAATCCCAGATTTTTCCAGCTACATTTTGTGGTGTTCCTTCGAGTGGGAAGTGGTGAAGATTTATAAAAGGTAGAGAATTGGCTTCGATGATCCCCCATTTTTGGTCGGAGGCTTTCTTTGTAGGATCAGGAATTATGAAATCAAAACCTACCAGTGGAGTGTTTAGGACGTCTCCTGCTTTTTTTAACACTTCCAAAATATCTGGAGAAATTTTTTCAATCATCTCCACAGCGTTACCTCCATAAGACACTCCGATTTTTTCTGAGAGATCGATCATTTTTCCTTGGGGTAAAATAGTTTGCAAGTGAAAGTTTTGTCTATCTAAAAATTCAATTGTTTTTTTATCGACAATTACATCTTTCACTCCTTCAGGTTTGTTTTTATTTTTTTCTTCTATAAGGCGCTCAATGTTATTTTTTCCATCACCTGTAATTCTTGGTGGATCACCCCTGAGCACTCCTGCGATTTTTCCTCCAACATAGGTGGCTC
>JAUPVJ010000078.1 GCA_030917145.1 Patescibacteria group bacterium | reverse complement strand
ATCGCACCACCTAAAAAGATGATGTTTTCTTTTAGTAGACGAGAGTAAATATCGTATGCTCTTTCACCAAAGGTGCTTTTTTCGATAACGGTTGGGATTAGATAAGACATATGTTTAGTTATAAGTTTAAAGTGATAAGTTATAAGTAAAGAATGATTAGACAAGGTCAAAATACCATAAAACAGGGGAGTTAGCAAAAATACAAATAAAAATAGCCAGTTTTTCAAAGAAAAACTGGCAAAACTTTATCCAACCGGATCAGTACCCATTTTCCCAACTCTCGAATGGTTTTCGGTAAACATAGCGGGTACCTTTGGTTGCAAGATTGGTGCCGACTGTAAAAGTCTTTCCTGATCCATCTTGTAGTAAAAAGCAGCGTATTGAGCCATTTACAATAGCTCCCTCATCTTTGACTGTATAAGCGCGTCCTCCTATAGTCAAACCTCCTCCCCATTCGAAGCACGCAGGTTTCGGATCATAAATACGTCGATAGCCTCTATCGCACTCAAAGAGTACGAGAAACTCGCCTTTGTCATGAGTTGTTGGGACAACTGTTGCTCCTTCAGCGAGGAGTTTTGTGACTTGCTCGAGACTTTTTGTGAGTTTGGTGATCATTGGGTGCTCTGTGTCCATGAGTATATGTGGTTGGTTGTGAATGTACTGTTACGATACAAGTATATATTATTGTCAAATATTGTGATAAAAAAATATCAATAAATTCTAAAAAATCCTTTTAAATAAAGCTAAATTTAAAATATAGAAAATTTGTTAGTAAAAATTGACAAAAGTACATAAAAAAGTAAGATTGTGTTATGAATCTACAAAATCCCGATTTGCTAAAAAAGCTTGAAAAATCAGGGCTTTCTGACAAAGAGGCGCTTATTTATCTCTCTTTACTCGAGCTTGGTGGAGCTTACCCCTCCAAAATAGCGCAATATTCTGGGTTAAACCGTAGCACTGTATATATGGTGCTTTTAAATCTTTCTGTTCGAGGGCTTGTGAATGAAATTGAGAAGAAAAATAAGCTTTTTTACCAAATCGAGAATCCAAATAGGTTAATAAAGTACACAAAGTCTAAGCTTTCAATAATTGAGAATGAAATAGAGCAAGCGGAAAAAATTTTGCCAGAAATTGAAGGCTTGTTTACTGCGATGGGGTATAAACCAAAAGTTACTTATTTTGAGGGGCTTGAAGGTGTGTTGCAAGTCTACGAATCACATATAAATGTTTCTAAATCTTATGAAATGTTGGCTTGGGCAAACGCATCTGGTCTAGAAGAATTATTGCCAGAGAAATTTTTTGTAAATTACAGAAGAACTAAAGAAAGGAAGGGAATTACCACACGGGGAATCATTCCCGATAAAGAAAGTGATCTAACTTTTACAGATAGAACCTATGAAAATTTTAAAAAAGAGATTGTTCCAGAGATGAGATTTATTTCAAGTGAAAAATTTCCTTTTAAAGCTGAGGTTACTGTCTATGATCAAAACAAAGTTTCGATTGTAAATTTAAGCAAAGAAAAATTAACCGGTGTGATTATTGAAGATGAAACTATTCACGGTCTTATGAAGATGATTTTTGAACTTTCCTGGTTGGGTGCAAAAAAATAATTAAAAAAATTCCCAGAAAAATTCTGGGGTGGGGTTATCGAGCGAGGAGTCTGGCGATTAGGAAGAAAATGATTATGAATATCGCCGCCATCACAATCACTACAATCCATAATATCGGTGTACCAACCGATGATGGGTGTGGAATGTTCATTTGTGCTTTTTGTTTACTATAGTCTGTTTCGATTAAAATGCAAATTTTAAAAATTCTTGCGTAGAAAGATATAAATGATAGTGTGTATTTATTACTAATTCTTTATTTGATCTAGATGCGTCTACACAGATTTTTTGTAAAAGAAAATATTGGAGAAAATACCGAAATTGAAATTTCGGAAGAAAGAATCGTTCATCAAGTGCGAAATGTTTTTCGGCTTGGGGTGGGGGACAAAATAATTATTTTTGATGGAAGTGGTCAGGATTACGAATCTCAAATTTTAGAATTAGATAAAATAATTTTGAAGTTACAAATTTTAAATTCGAAAGAAGTTTTTGTACCAAATAAAAAAGTAACACTTTTTCTGTCTCTCATAAAAAAAGAAAATTTTGAACTTGTGTGTGAAAAGGCAACTGAGCTCGGAGTTGCAAAAATTGTACCTGTTGTTTCAGATCGCACAACTTTGAAAAATTTAAATCATGATCGAATAGAAAAAATTTTAGTAGAGGCAAGTGAACAATGCGGAAGGGGAGATGTGCCCGTTCTCGGGGAAGTAATCAATTTACAAGATCCAATTTTCAAGTCAGGAGAAAATATTTTTGTTGCTGACTTTGGTGGCGAGGAAATCTCCAATGTAAAATTGAAAATTGATAATTGTTCTATTCTCATCGGTCCCGAAGGAGGCTGGACCGAAGAAGAGCGAAATCTTTTTAAAGAAAAAAATGTTAAAACTTTTTCTCTTGGGAATACGACGCTCCGTGCAGAGACTGCTGCAATCGTTGCAACTTTTTTGAGCTTGAATTAAAATCAAGAATTTTGAATCTGGAATCAGCCCCACAAAATTTCAAAAGTTTTACTTTAGAAATTCTTGAGGGGTGTGATTTCCGCCCTACGGAAATCAACCCAAAACTTTTTTAACGAAGTTTAAAAAAGTTTTGGTAATTTTTGTAGGTCAAAAATAGCAGAAAATTTTAGTCGCCTACGGCACCCAAAATCTTTCTGCATGATTTTTGTAGGTCAAAAATCACAACTTTTCTTTTTCTCCCCTATGAGTTTCAAAACTTCTAGACAAAATTGTTTGACTGAAGATTTTTTTAGAAGTGCGTGACCTTCATTTTTAAACACTACTTCTTTTACATTTTTTTTGTTGGCCTTTAGAAAATTAATCATTGCAACGGATTGTGCAAAGGGTACGTTTCGATCTTGGTTTCCGAATCCAATAACGATTGGTTTTTTGTTATCCGTGTTTTGGATGTCGGCGTAGATCCCAGCAGCTGCCCAAAGCTCTTCCGACACTTCTGTTTTGTTTTTTCCAAATAAAGCAATCAAAGGTGAGCCTTGTATTTGATTAAAAAGATTTCTCCAATCCGTAACCCCATTTACTGAAAACACTCCATCAATAAGTGGAGAATTCTTACTTGCGATTTTCAGTGCTAGGTAACCTCCGTAGCTTGGACCTACAACGTAAACTTTTTTTGCGCCAAGTTTTTCTTTTGCGATTTCGATTGCCTCAAGAGTTTTTTCTACATCTATTGATCCAACATTTTGATAAATTGATTCACTTAAGTTTTTTCCATGCCCTACACTCCCTGGGTAATCAAGTTTTAAAACACTGACATGTGTTTCATTTGTAATGTAAGACAGAGCGGAATCGTAAACCCCGTAGCTTCTAAAAGGGTGCAGAGCTTTTGATGCTTGTCGGTGTGGACCACCGTGAAGCCAAACAATCAAAGTTGTAGTTTCGGTTTGTGTCTTTGGTTTCAGTAAAGAACCGTTTAAATCCCCAAACTTAACTGTTTCATAGGAAATTGCTTCTAAGTGTTTGGATGCTTTGGGTTTTGGAAGAGGTAGAGGATTTATTTTTTTTGTTTTTAAATTGTAAGAAAAAACCTCAAAACCAAAGCTTCCTCTTTTTGAATAAAAAATCTGGTCTCCTTTTTTGACGATTGCGTTTCCGTAAGAAACATCACTGTCGATTTTTGTCGCGACTGCGCCGTTCACATCTTTAATAAAAAGTTCAAAAAGATATGGATCAGAAATGTTTGCGATAAATGCAATTTTTCCATTTTCAAGCGGAAGAAATTCTCCCACAGAAAAATTTCCACCGATCTGCTTTTCTCCTTCAAAATTTTGTGTGTTCAAATTAGAGGCGTCAATTTTGTAAATCGAATTGTGTCCATCTTTGTCAGAAAGAAAAAAGAGAGTTGAATCTTTCCAAACAAGTAGGCGAGTTTCTTCTTGGAGAGTTTCATTTGAAATTTTTTCTTCACGTATAAAAGAAGTTTGTTTTACAAGGTCAACGATCTGAATGATTCTTGTTTTTCCGTCAGACCTCCAAGCGCCAATGTAGCGACCGTCTTCACTTCCACGAGCTCGCAGTACCGGAGGTAAATTTTTACCGAAAGGTGCCAAAAGAGCTGTGACACTTTTTGATGGGGGTGTTGGTAAAGATTTAATTTTTTTGCATTTTACTCCACATTCAAAAATACTAGTTTTCTCAAACTCGACTCTGGTCACAAAAATTTTGTCTTCCAAAACGTCTGCTTCGTCGTAAACAAGTGCAAAAGCTCGAAGAGGAAGAAAAATAGAAGTGATGATGATTAATTTGAAGAGTAAACGAAAAGACATACATCTATTGTATGTCTTAACGTCCAAGTTGGATAGTCTTGATTTATTCCGAAAGAAATTTAAAAACTTTTTCTTTTGAAAGCATTTCATCTACGAAAAGTTTTATTCTCTCTTCATCAATGTCGCCGTAGTGTGATTTTATTGTTGCTACTTCTTTTTCTAATTCTTCTTTTGGAACTTCGATTTTTTCTTCTTTCTTGATTTCAAGTAAAATTAATTCTGTTTGTACTCGCTCAGTCGCTTTTGGTTTCCAATCACTTTGAACTTCTTCTTTTGTTTTTTTAATTTCGCTCAGATATTTTTCAAGCGTTGAACCAACTTTTGAAAGCTCGTGTTCGAACTCATTTGTCATGCGTTTGATTTCAGAATCAACTAAAACTTCTGGTATATCGATTTCTGTTTCTTTTCGGATAGCATCAATTATTTCCAGTCTCTTTTTTTGTTCCGCTTTGAAAGTTTTTTCTTTAAGAATGTTTTCTTTTATTTTTTCTTTGAAATCAGCAACATCTTTAAAGTCGCCAAGATTTTTTACGAAGTCGTCTGTGAGTTCAGTTTCTTCGTGTTCATGATCCGCATGGTCGTGATCATGGTCATGATCTTTGTGCGCGTGGTGATGTTGAATTTTTTTTACTTCAGCGATTACATTTTCAATTTCTTTTTCTTCCACAACAACTTCTTCTTTTTTATCTTTAAATTTCGCAGAGATTTTTTTGTAGTCAGGAAGTTTCACTTCTGGCATCACAGGAATTTCAGCAGTAAATTCTAAAGGAGCACCGATCGCGATTTTTGTGATGATGATCTTTGGGTGTCCGATCGGAGAGAGAGAAAGTTCGTCTAAAATTTTTGTATAGTTTTCTTCGATCGCAAGCTCTGCTGATTCTTCAAGAATCGTCATTTCTCCCACGTGCTCAACGAGGGTTTTTTCTGGCACGTGCCCCTTTCGAAAGCCTTTTAGTTCGACATGTTCTTTTAGGTGGTTTATGGCTGCTGCCCTCTTTGTTTCCAATACCTCCTTAGGAATTTCAGCCTCTACTCTTATAATAGACCCTTTTTCTTTTGTGTGTTTTTTGATTTGCATTGGCATAATATTACACAAAACGGTCCAAAATAAAACCCCCCTGCCGTAAGGCGGGGGGTTTTATGATTTAGAAATGGATTAGTTACTTAGATCCATTAAATTTGCTTCTAGGTCTACATCGACGGAAGAGTCGAGGTCATTCATGAAGTCTTCTTCTGTGGCGTTCTCTGGGTCAGTCACTACATTTTCTGTATTTTGCTCATCTATCATTTCTACACTTTCTTTCTTTGAAAGAAAGAAGAATACCGCTCCTGCAATAAGGATGATTACGATTATTGCAATTCCTATTTTTGCTCCAATACCTTTTTCTCCTACTGGTTGTCCTCCCAAATTATTTATAGGAGCTGTGTTGTTGTTCTCGTCCATAGTTTTTTGTTATTTATAATAATTAAATAATTATTTTACGATTTCTGGGGTAGAAGACGATGTACCCTCTGGTCTTTTTGGAATTGGAAGGTTTTTGATAACTTCTATATATTTTTCTTTTGCAATTTTAAGCGCACCGTGTGCCTCTTCTATTGCACTTCTCAAAGCTTCGTTTGAAACTCCTTGTGAGTCATCTACTGATTCTGTTGAAGCAGATTTTGTTTCTTCCACTGCTACTTTTGCTGTCTCCAGTGCGTTTCGAGCTTCCTCGATAGCGCTCTCAGCTTTTGAGGTGTCTAGTCCTTTTGCTTTTCGAGCACTGATAGCGGCACTAATTCTTGCATCAAAAGCTTTTAGTCTTTCAATTGCACCACTTAGTCTTGCAAAAACTTTTTCAATTGTTTGTTTTACTTTTTCTTTTTTAGCTTCATCTAGAATAACCTTTTTACCTTCTTTAAATTCCGCGATTCTTGTTTTTACCTCTGTCTTTAGTTCAGATCGCTTCTTTTCGATTTCCTCTCTTGAAAGCTGTCGAATGTTTTTATTTTCCTCCATCATTTTTCGAGCTTCGATTTTGATGTCACCTTTCACTCCATTTCCTTTCAAATCTTCAACTTTTGCTTTAAATTCAGCGCGATTTTCTTGGATTTGTCCTCGAGTATCCTTCACTTCCATCTTTCTTTCTTCTCGAAATTCCATACGATCATCTTTGATTTCGGTACGCATTTCTTGTCGAAGCGGTTTCACTTCTTGTTGGCGAGCGTCTTTGATCGGTCGTGGTTTCACTTCTTCAGCAAAAGAAACACT
>JAUPVJ010000077.1 GCA_030917145.1 Patescibacteria group bacterium | reverse complement strand
TTTTTGGTCTTTGTGAACTGAGATTGTCGTACCGATGAGGTGGGAAGGCTCATGAGTGCTGGCGGGGGTAAGAAATCTTAGTTGAGCCACTTCGGCTGAGCCAGTCGTTTCGAGGAAATCCCCCGCAGTTGGTTGGGTTTTCATAGTTGTATTTACCAAGTGGAAAATTACCACTTTTATTAATGTTTGTCAAAGTCGGTAAAACGAGCTATAATTAGCTGTTTTTCTTCTTTGGAGAAGAAACATTAACTATGAAAGAGGGAAATCCACAATATAAAAAACATGTCTGTAAGCTCGAAAAAGACGTCGAGAAGATCGTTGTTCGTGGTGCCCGTACCCACAATCTCAAAAACATCACCGTAGAAATGCCTCGCAACAAAATGATCGCAGTCACAGGGCTTTCGGGCTCTGGAAAAAGCTCATTTGCTTTCGACACTGTCTTTGCGGAAGGGCAACGCCGGTATGTAGAAAGCCTTTCAAGTTATGCTCGACAATTTTTACGGCAAATGCAAAAACCAGACGTAGATGAGATCATTGGTCTTTCGCCTGCGATTTCGATCGATCAAAAATCTCGGTCAAACAACCCTCGTTCAACGGTTGCAACCATTACAGAAATCTACGACTACCTTCGTATTCTTTTTGCTCGAATCGGAAAACCACACTGTCTTACTTGTGGGCGAGAAATAAAAAGACTGTCAAAAGAAGAGATCATTGAAACTATCTTACACACTGTTTCTGCGATCGACACAGAAAAAACTTCTAAGAAGGTTTTAGGGGTGTCTGTAAACAAAGAAACTTTCAAACTCTATTCACCTATTGTTGTAGGAAGAAAAGGTGAGTATTACCAAATGCTTTACGACCTGCTTGGAAAAGGTTATGAAAACGTAATGGTAGATGGGAAAGAATACTCACTTAGAGAGCGAATTGAGCTTTCAAAAACTAAAAAACACGATATCGACGTGCTTGTAGACGAGTTTTTCTTTTCTGAACTCCACGAAAAGTCTGCAGGGTTTATGGAGCGCCTTAGTGAATCAATCGAAAAAGCTTTACACGAGTCAGATGGATTGATCCGGATCAAGACAGGGGAAATCGATCACCTGATTTCTTCAAAATTCATGTGTCCTTACGACGGATTTTCTTTTCCGGAAGTTGAACCTCGACTTTTTTCTTTCAACTCTCCTTATGGAGCGTGCCCTGAGTGTAATGGTCTTGGAACAAGGGAATTTTTCACAAACGAACTTTGTAAAGTTTGTGAGGGGGCAAGACTTCGACCCGAAGCTTTAAATGTTTTTCTTGGAAAAGAAAAGATAAACATAGTAACCCTTACAAACCTTTCAATTAAAAACGCTCAATCTTTTTTTGACGACCTAGGACTTTCAAAAACAGAAGAAGAAATTTCAAAAGTGGTAGTAAAAGAAATCCAGGCACGACTAAAGTTTATGATCGACGTAGGGATCGACTATCTTTCTCTCGATCGAAAGGCTTCAACACTTTCTGGAGGTGAAGCGCAAAGAATTCGCCTCGCCTCACAGCTTGGAAGTGGCCTTGTAGGGGCTTTGTATGTGTTAGATGAGCCAACTATCGGACTTCATCAAAAAGACAACGACAGGCTCATTCAGACCCTTTTACACTTGCGAGACCTTGGAAACACAATTCTTGTAGTAGAACACGACGAAGACACTATGTACGCTTCAGACTTTATGATCGACATTGGCCCAGGAGCTGGAGCGCACGGAGGAAACGTGGTTGTTTCCGGCTACATGGACGATCTTTTGACTGCAAAGAAAAACGAATCAGGCTCAAAGACGCTTGCGTACCTACGTGAAGAAGAAAAAATCGAAATTCCAGAAGAAAGACGAACTCAAGATAAAGGAAAGATTAAAATCGCTGGTGGAAAAATTTTCAATATTAAAAATCTAAACGTGGAAATTCCTCTAGGGCGCCTTGTGACAGTCACGGGAGTTTCGGGTTCTGGAAAAAGTTCTTTTGTGTACGAAATCTTACACAAAAACTTAGAAGCGAGACTTGAGCGAAGTAAAAGGACAGCGCAAGTTTACAACTGTACTCGATTTGAAGGTACGGAGTATTTGGGGCGGACAATTTTGATCGACCAATCTCCGATCGGGCGAACTCCACGAAGTAATCCTGCTACTTACACAGGTGCTTGGACTCACGTACGAGACATGTTTGCAGCGACAGCTGAAGCGAGAGTGCGTGGTTGGGGAGCGGGAAGATTTTCTTTTAACAGAAAAGGTGGGCGGTGCGAAACTTGCGAAGGAAACGGAGTGATCGAAGTAGAAATGCACTTTTTACCGACTGTGTACGTCACTTGTGATGTCTGTGGAGGAAAAAGATTCATGAAAGAAACTTTGGAAATAAAATACAAAAAGAAAAGTATTTACGATGTTTTAGAGATGACTGTAGAAGAGGCTCTGGCTTTCTTTGAAGATATTCCAGCAATTTACGATAGACTAAAAACCTTAGAAGAAGTAGGACTTGGGTATTTAAAACTTGGTCAAAGTGCAACCACTCTTTCTGGTGGAGAAGCTCAAAGAGTAAAAATCTCAAGTGAGCTTTACCGCATGCACTTACAGAAAACTATCTATCTCTTAGACGAGCCGACTGTTGGGCTTCACTACGAAGATGTAAAAAAACTTATAGAAATTTTGCAGCGCCTTGTAAACAAAGGAAACACAGTAGTTGTGATCGAACACAACTTGGATTTGATTAAATGCTCTGACTTTATTATCGACATTGGACCTCTCGGAGGAGAAGCCGGAGGAGATATTGTGGCAAAAGGAACTCCTGAAGAAGTCGCAAACAACACAAAAAGTTACACAGGGCAGTATCTAAAAAAGATTTTAAAACGGGGATAAAAAATAGCAAACGTTTTTAGGGTTTGCTTGCTGTGACAACAAATGCCGACCACGGTTTTAGAGGAGGGAATATATCAGAATCAGGAACTCTTCCCCGGAAGTATTCCCAAGTTTTCGTGGGAACTTCAGGTGGTTCGTTAGTCACAATGATTGAATCACCGTAATCCATTCTTATGACCCTTGGATTCCTTGCTGTTTTTATGGAAAGATCGTCGTCGTGCATATGGTACTGATGCAAGTATACACAAACTTATATAAAAAAATAGCAAACACTTTTAGTGTCTGCTTTTACTCGAGAGACTCCCGACGCTTGGCATTTTTGGGCTTGTTCCATTCGATGACAAGGATCACGAGGTAGTAAAGTCCAACAAAGAGATAGAAAGGAGCAAGAAGGGCGCGAATTTTTGGAGACGGTTTCATGGGTGGGAATAGTTTGACCGGAGTTAATCATAGTATAAGTCTGATTTTTTGACAAAAAAATACCCTGAATGGTTCAGGTTGTAAGTAAGGCTTTAGAATTGTTTGTGTTCCAATCTCTTTCAGCTTTGTTGTGTTCGCCTATGTCATCTTCATAATTCTTCCCTATGGGACATCTATAAAGTAAAACCTTGATCGCGTTTGAAGAGGGTTTTAACTTAAGCACCCGCCAACCGTCTTTTAGGAGCTGGTTGACTTCTTCACAATTGTTAAAATCTCGCGGAGTGATTTCTTTAAATTCGAATAACATAAGCGTGGAGTGGTCTGTAAACATTATACAGTAAACTTTTGTTTTTCTATTTGGATGACAAAAAAATTAGATGAGCCTTATTCTGACTCATCTAAAGACTCGTCTTGGAGTCCCTTCCAGTGAAAAAGAAGAAAGAAGGCGACTACGATAAAGTCGCATATTCCTTGGAAAAACCGTTTCATACTAGTTGTAATATATCACAAAAATTGTCAAAATAGGAAAACATATGGATATATCTTATCTACAAAAAAAGAAGCTTCCTGACGCACCTGGTGTGTATTTTTTCCTTGGAAAAAATAAAAAAATTATCTATATAGGAAAAGCCACAAGTCTAAAAGATCGTGTAAAAAGCTATTTTTCAAAGGATCTTTTAGTCTCCCGCAGTCCTTTGATTGTGCAGATGGTGGACGAGGCAAAAACTATCGATTTTCGGGAAGCTTCTTCTGTTTTGGAAGCTTTGCTTTTAGAGGCTGATTTGATCAAGAAGTTTAAACCTGTCTACAACACCAAAGAAAAAGACGATAAGAGTTTTAACTGTGTAGTAATCACTGACGAAGATTTCCCTCAAATCCTTACTATCCGCAAAAAAGAAATCGATTTTAGTAAGCTAGAAGCTAAAAGTCAAAAACTAAAAGCTATATTCGGTCCTTTTCCGAGTGGAAGCCAGCTAAAAGAAGCTTTAAAAATTGTTCGAAAAATTTTCCCTTATCGTGATGAAAAGTGCAAACCAAACTCTAAGCGAGGTTGTTTTAACTTTTCCATCGGTTTGTGTCCTGGAACTTGTATTGGTGCAGTGGACAAAAAAACTTACGCAAAGACAATAAAACAAATTGAATTGTTTTTGTCTGGAAACATAAAAAGTTTGGTAAAAACACTTGAAAAAGAAATGAACTCTTTGGCAAAAGTGAAAAAATTTGAAGAAGCTAAAAAAATCCGAGACAAAATCTACGCTCTACAACACATAAACGACATCTCACTCATAAAATCCGATATCTCATCACTTATTACTCTCAACTCATCATCTTCTTTCCGTATTGAAAGCTACGACATCGCTCACATGTCGGGAAAAGACATGGTGGGAGTTATGACCGTGGTTAACGATGGGGAAGCTGATAAAAGTCAGTACAAAAAGTTTAACATTAAGACTGTGACATCTTCAAACGACACCGGTGCTTTAAAAGAAGTTTTAGAGCGAAGATTTAACCACCCTGAGTGGCAGTTTCCAAACTTAATTGTAGTAGATGGGGGGATTGCTCAATTGAATATTGTAAAATCAGTAATTGCCCGCCTGCCAGCGCCTGAAGCCGGCTTAGGCAATGGCGGGCAGGAGAATTCTGGGATGAATATCCCAGTGGTTTCTGTTGTAAAGAACGATCGTCATAAACCAAAAGGACTCCTTGGAGACGAGGAATTCGCAAAAAAATACAAAAAAGAAATTTTACTCGCAAACTCAGAATCTCATAGGTTTGCAATAGGTTTTCACAAGAAAGTGCGAGGAAGAAATTTTTTGGTATAATCTTCTCATGAAAGTTCCTTTGGTTTCTTAGAGGTTTGATCTTTCTACTCCAGAAGGTCAACAACAGATGCTATTTTGGATCGCTGAAGCTGACAAAGAGGCTGAAAAAATGTTACGCGAAATTGCTAAGACGCAGGAAAGAGCCTTTCAAGGTCTCAAAGACGGCACAAGTCCTTGTGCAACAATGGTAATCTGTTAATTAACGGCGCATTTAAGCGCCTATTTTTTATTACTATTGTTTATTTTTGTATTTGTGATATAATAAAAAAGTATGAACATTTACAATCTGTACCTTTGGGTCACGGTAATTAACGTGGCGATCGCGTTCTTCTTGTTGGTGGACTCTGTGTTCGGTTATGCCGATTCCACCTCGCAAAATTATGGGAGACCTTTTGCTTGTTGGTCTGCTAGAGTTGCTATGACCCGTGCGGGCTGGTTTATCCGTGCTACATTGAGGATGTGGGCAATCGGGTGGATACTTGTTGGTTTGTTCATTTTAGTGATGGGGTGGAATTCTGCAAAAGACCTTAGAGTCTTTGTAGATTATTTAGATCCCATCATGGACACCTACGAAGCCAGGTTTCTCGCAAGGGCTCATTTGCTATTTTATGCGATACTGAACATTTACCCTTTCGTGCTTTCGAGGGAAATCCGAATGAAATTTCAAGGTATCGATTAACCGCGGTTGTAGGCCACTTTTTCTATAAAACAGGGAGGTGGTTATTTTTTTTGCATAAAACGCCAATCTTTTGTGCGTCTCTCTAACTTTCCCAAAATCCCATCAATGTTACGCGGTCGCGGAATATTGATGGGATTAAAATTTATATTTTTATTTTAAAGAATTTGATTTATAATTTAAAAATGAAATCAAAAATTAAAGTTGCTGTACTTCGTGGAGGACCTTCAAGTGAGTACGAAGTGTCTTTAAAAACTGGAGCGGGAGTACTTGCAAATTTGCCAGAAAAATACGAAGGGATCGATGTTCTGATCGATAAGGAAGGCGTTTGGCATATTGAAGGCATGCCTATAAAACCTGAAAAACTCCACCTACGAGCACAAGTCGCTTTTCTTGCTTTGCACGGCGAGTACGGCGAAGACGGCACGATTCAAAAATTTTTTGAGACTCACAATTTTCCTTTTACAGGTTCAAAATCTTTAGCTTCTGCTTTGGGTATGAACAAAGGTCTTTCAAAGAAAATTTTTGCAGATCATGGAATTCCTACCCCAAACGGACGAGTGATCTCAAAAAGAGAAGGGGCTGATTTTCACAAAACCGCTCTAGAATTGTTTAAAACTTTTACTCAACCTTCTGTGATCAAGCCTGTTGACCGAGGTTCTTCTGTGGGTGTTTCTATTTGCCACACACTTCCTGAAATCGAAGCGGGGCTTCAAAAAGCTTTTAGTGTGTCGAAAGCGGCGCTTGTAGAAGAGTGTATAAAAGGAAAAGAAGCTACTTGTGGAGTTTTAGAGGATTTTCGAGGGCAAGATTTTTACGCACTTCCGCCGGTAGAGATTTTACCAAAACAGCATCAGAAATTTTTTGACTACGAGTCTAAATATTCAGACACAGAGGGTGCAAAAGAGATTTGCCCAGGAAATTTCACAAGAAAAGAAACTGAACTTATAGAAAAATATGCGATTGCTGTTCACAAAGCTTTAGGAGCTAGGCACTATTCTCGAACTGATTTTATGGTGCACCCAAAAAGGGGGATTTTTGCGCTGGAAATCAACACTCTTCCAGGACTTACTCCAACTTCCCTTATTCCAAAAGAAATGGATGCTGTGGGATCTAGCTACGGAGAACTTTTGGATCATTTGATTACACTTGCGCTTGAGAGGAAGTAGTTTTTCATGAAAAAAGAATTTAGTTTTTCGGCTACTGTAGAAAAGTTTAACTTACCTGCGAGTTGGTACTTTGTGATGGTGCCGGAGAAGATTGTAAAACAAGTAAAAGAGCTAAACCCCAAAAAGATTGGTTATGGGTTTTACCCGAGTTTTGTGACTGTAAGGAAAAGTACATGGAGGACGTCGCTTCTTCCGATGGGAAACAAGACGGGTGAAAAGAGGTATTTTATAGCTTTAAAAGCACAGATTAGAAAAAAAGAGGGAATTGGTTTGGGGGAAAAGGTGAAGATAGATTTTGTGTTGGAATAAAAAATAGAGCCAGAGTGTAAACACAAAGACTCTCATGCGGTACCCACCGTGGTTGGAAATTTACCGTTTGCGCGGCGGATTTCTTCTTCACTGTATGGCGGCTCGCAGGTGTTGGTTCTGCTCATGAACAATGGTCCAAGGCAGATAGCCATAATTAACATGACGATGACACAAAGTGCTAGGATCATGGCCTTAGGAGTGTGTTGGAAAGACGGAATTGTCTTGCTGGTTATAATTATTGCACTGTAAAATTTTGAGTCAAGTAAAAAGGTTGATAAGTGGGTAATAAATAAAAAAAAATAACTCCCAGGAGGGGGAGTTATGGTTGGATTAAAAACGGAACCCACATTACCTTCATCTTTTTTAATTCTTTTACAATAATTAAGTCATTGCTGTCTATTCCATTTTGGTTTGTTATGCATGTGTCTGCATTTCCTTCGGCACAGTATCTTGCTGAATCTTGAGTATTATCTTGATAAATAAATGTAAAATTAGAATCAACTAGATTTTTTAAAGTATGCAGAGTTGCACACAAATCCATGGTTTTAGCTTTTTTGTTTTTTGCTAAATATAATGGTGGATTGTCATACCAAAATATATTATCCATATCTCGAGCTAGTACACTGTCCATAACAGCTTTACTGTATTCGTCAGATAAATCCGGAATTAAAATTCTTGTTTTATTGTCTGACATGTCTTTAATCATGCTGATTCCTTCATTAAATGAATTTACTTCAATGATTTGATAGTCTTTAAAATTTTCATTGTTGTTAAGTAAATGTTCCGCAGCCCTATAGGTGCAAGTTCCTTTTCTAAGAGAGATTATTTTTTTCATATAAAAGGATATTAGCATGATTTTTTACAAAAAAATAACTCCCGGGAGGGGGAGTTGGGGGGCATCAAACCTTTTTTGGAGGCAGACATCCAAAATAAAGATTGTGTTTCTCGAGTAGTTGCTCTAAAGAGATTATCCAACCTTGAGAAATTTTTTCTCCACGGTAGTAGCATATTTCTGATGGTCTGGCAGAAACCAGATCTTTCACTGTGGGGAATTTATACCATAACCTTTGGAGAGTTTGGTGTCCCTTTTTTACTATTCTGAAAGTTGAGCGCCCATACTCACGTATGAATTCCTCGGTAGACATCGCTAATATTTCTTTTTTGGTCATTGTACTGAGTTGGTTGATTGTGAAAAGGACGATTAAAAAACAAAACAGACAATACTGTATCTTGTTCATTTTGTCTATGTAGTCACAGATAATACCCTAGCGGAATTTCTCTCCTTACAGGAGCAGTACACCTTATTTAGGCTTCCACTAAGGTGGTCAGGAATATTTTTCTTGTCGTCACAAGAAAAATTTCACGACCCTGCCTCACTTGTTTTTTCTGCTGAAAAAACATAGTTCCGGCTTCCACCACAAACAAAAATCCCCAGCAGTGGGGATTTTTGTTTGTGGTGGACCCTAGCGGATTCGAACCGCTGACCTCCTCAGTGCAAATGAGGCGCTCTACCAACTAAGCTAAGGGCCCTTATATTTTTTTCTTTACTTTAACGACTTTGGTGAAAATTTTACCTTCTCGCCTCATTTGTGCAAATGAGTGTCACAAATAATTTTCTGCTGAAATTTTTGCGACCCCGCCTCAGCACCTTCGTGCTTCCGGCCTTGCACTTGGGTCCCATCCCAAGCTCACTCTACCAACTAAGCTAAGGGCCCGTTACGGGACATGGGTAATATAGTATCAAATAATAGTCTTTTGTAAATATAAGAATATCCTGCCCTAACCACTTCTTTGTATACCCTAAAATGCTATAATTTATAAATATGAGTATATATGGAATATTGAGTAATTTAAGCCTTTTTACCTTTTTATTGCTTCCGATAGCAGGACTCGTTTTAAATAGTTTTTTCTTTAAAAAACTGTCAAATACCGAACTTTTTCTATCGTTATTGCTTTTTTGTTACCTTACTTATGTTGGAAGTGCTTTTTTTCTTGGTTTGCAATACGAAGCGGATTTAAATAAGGTTTTTGATATAAACAAAAACGGTATATTTGAAATAGAAGAATATAGCCTGCCTGGTTTTGATGAAATGGAAAAACCAATAGTCAATGACGCGTGGAGAAGTGTAATACCTATTGTAGGCCTTCTAGTTTCCTTGATCTATGTCCCATTGAATTACTTATTGTTCTTTTTTGGTAAATTTTTATATAAAAAATCCCGCCACAGTAGGGCGGTTTAGTCGGGGAATTTGAAATTTAGGAGCTTGTCTACAGGAGCTGCTTTGTGGGTTGGTTGACCCCAAGCTGTTCCAATCTCCATATTTTTTCCAAGAATAGAAACAGAATAGTACTCGTGTCCTAAAAGGATCGAAGCTACTCCAACAACTTTTCCTTTTGTATTTAAAATCGGTGACCCTGAGGCACCTGAGTTAAATGACTGTCGGTCGATGTTGTCGGTCAGTTCGTAAAGCGGTATGCCTTCTCTCGTATTTTCTGCTTCATCTAGTTTGCCAATGCCGTGCGAAGCACCTGAAGCATAAGCAAGGTAACCACCGACGTAGCCTAAACTAAACACTTCATCACCTTCTTCGCAAGGCTCTTTTGCGGGTTCAAGAATCTTGCCCCATTTAAAAGCCTGTCGAAGCTCGAGAAGTGCTAAACCTTCGCCTTTCTCTGAAGGGATGATCTGCAACAGTCTGACTTCGCACCTTTCGGAACGAACGTCATCAGGATCGTCGGGGTTTTGTTGACCAAGCCAAACTTCGGTCCACCCATCTTTTGACAGGTCTGGTTCAGTGACGACGTGTTCGATCGTGATCAGGTGGCTACGTGTTTGAAAAAACCACGCAGTACCTTGGCTACTTGTGATATATTTCTCACCGATTTTTTCTGGTGGAAAACGGCGAGTTATTGATACAACAGCAGATTGGAATTCAGCTGTGCGCTTTGCTTCTTCCTCTTTTAAGGCAGAGGCGCCACAGAGTAAAGCAAAAGAAAGGGAGAGAAGGGTATATGTTTTCATAGGAGCTGGGTTGGTTGAGGAAGGGTCTGGTTAAATTTTACTTCAGAAAAAAACCGCTGTCTACAACTTCTGTATACTGTACTTCCTAATTTTTAATAATATAATATAAGTATTAGTAAATATTAATTTAAATATCATGACTTTAGAATCATCCAGAGCTCCTTGGCAAGCTGAGCCAAATTTTGAAACAAGATGGGGTTTAGCTTCTTATCAAACCTTAGAAGAAAAAAGAGAAACTTTAGCCAAACTCGAAGAATTGCTTGAAGAAAAAAGGAAAATTCAGGAGAATGTACAGGAAGTAGGGGGTAGTGAGCAAGCAAAAGCAAGCGGACATATCGATTCACAAGCACAGCGACTCTCTCAACTTCAGTTAGAAATAGGACAAGCAATGGGTTTACCCAAAGGAGAGACTGGAATGGAGTTACAGGAAAGATATGTTGACTTGTTAAGAAAAGAAATAGAGGGAAGTGAATAGTTGAGATACGACAATTTTATTTCAAGTAACTTAAATAAAATTTTAAAAACACACTGAGAAAGCGGTGTGTTTTTATATATCAAACTTATATAAAAAATAGTCCGCAGTTTTTTAGACTGCGGACGGGTGATTTGGACTTAGAAAGTCCAGGAAAATCCTGATCCCCACACCATTTGACTTGGCATATCCCTGTTTCCAAGGGGAAAGTACCCGGTCGCCTCGAGGATGTGCCAAGTAAGCTTTGGGCTGAGGGTTCGGTTGAGCGAAGAAGAGTGTTTGAGGATAAACCCTTCTTTCACTCCAAAGCACCCGTCGTCAAACCCTATCGAAGTCGACGAGGTCAAACGAGTTTTTTCCGTAAGTACGACTTCTGTTTTTGCTCCTAAAGCAAAGACGTTTCCTCCTTCAAATGGTGTGTTGCCATCGGGAATCACGTACAGTGAGTAGCTCATAAACGGAGTTACGCTTAACCAACAGAACGGCTCTTTTTTCGGGAAATCAAGCAGGACGCCCCACTTGATCACATCATTGTAAGGTACTTGCCCCACGCTGAAGTTATCGAAATACGAAAGCGAGGTTGTGAGGTCCAGCGACCACACTTTTTCGCTCCAACCGACTGTATAGTCGAGCTCATCGTCCCAGTCGGTAGCCCAACGGCTGTTGAATCCGCTCGAATACCAGAGATCAATGAAGACTCCGGATTCGTGGGTGAGGGAGACATTTCCTTGAACCACGGGATCTGGGTAAAGTCCCAGTCCGTCGTCGAAGCCCACGTACTGTGAGCGAACGATCGTCTGGGCTTTGACCGTGAAGTCCTGAGCGCTTGCGGTGTAAGAAAAGAAGGCGCTCAAGACGAGTTCTGCGAGTAACGCTAGTGTTGTTTTCATGAGTTGGTTGGGTTGGGGAGGTCAATGAACTATCGAAATTAAATTATAATGTAATTGATGATTTGTCAATTGTTTGTAATTTCTTGCTCGTTTGTAATTTTTGTCCCTTTTTCTTCATACTGTATACAAAATACTTAATACTATACACTCTCCTATGCTATAATTTCCCTCATATGGCAGAAAATCGTCCACCTTGGCTTTACCAAATGAAGTTCAAGAGGCAAATTGAAATCTTAAACAAAGACTTTGAAACCGATATAGCAATAATCGGTGGAGGAATTGCCGGCGTCTCTACTGCTTTTTTTGCTCTCGAGCACACAAATCAAAAAGTTACTCTTATAGAAAAAGATTTACTCGCACATGGAGCTACAGGACACAACGCGGGTTACGTAGTGAACTACATAGAAAGACCTTTCAACGAAATCATCGAAGAATTTGGAGAAGAAATGGCTTTAGATGGTTACATGGATCTTGAAAGTGGCTGGGAAAAGATTGATCACATGTATGAAAAAGCTTCTTTGGACATTCCTTTCACAAAAATTATTGGCTATGCTGGATTTTCTACTAAAGAGAGGGTTTTTTCTGAATTAAAAACAATTTCGCTCCAAAGAAAGCGCGGAATTCCAGTTCATAAGATAATTTTAGATAAAAATGTCGATTGGATAGGAGAAATTTTGCCTGAATGGAACGATTCGCTTGAACTTGCTGAAAGAAGTGAGATTCTTTCTCTTTTAGAATCAAAAGATG
>JAUPVJ010000076.1 GCA_030917145.1 Patescibacteria group bacterium | reverse complement strand
TATTGTTTTTTATAAAATCACTAAGTCCCACAACAAATTTTGTAGTAATTGGAAGCTCCACATTTAGTTCTTTAAAAGATGCAGAAAGTCCTGGGACCACCACCACAAGCATCACAATAGCGATCACAACCATGAGCGCCATAATGATTGCGGGATAAATCATCGCCCCTCTTACTTTTCTCTGAAGTGTATACATCTTGTCCATCTGAGAAGAAACAATCAGCAGGGATTCAGCCAAAGATCCACTCTCCTCTCCAGCTTTTACCATGGCAATAAAAAGAGGACTAAAAACATCAGAATGTGTTTGCATTGCATCATTTAGGGTTTTTCCTTCTGAAACAAATTTTCCTAAATCCGCCAAGACAGACTTATATTTCTTATTTTTAGCCTGTCGCCCCATTACTTCAAGTGAGCGCGAAAGCGCAAGACCAGCCTTAAGCATCGAACCCAAGTTTCTGGCAAAAATAATTTTATCGTGGGTTTTTATTTTACCAAACGAAAAATTCATCTTAATCGCATGTTTTTCGTTAATTTCTTTTATTTCAATTGGAGTAATATTGTCTTTTTTTAAATTATGAAAAAGCTCCGTACGGTTTGTAGCATCAGTGATAATTTCACCAGTTTCGCCATTTTCAACTTTAAAAGTTACCTTGTATTTCATTTAATATTTTATTCAGAAATAACTCGAAGAACTTCTTCGATGGTAGTAATCCCTTGAGAAGCTTTTACTATGCCATCTTCAATCATTGTAAGCATCCCCTCTTTTTTTGCTTGAGCCTCAATAGCGTCTGAAGTTTCCCCTTTCATGATCAGGCTTCGAATCGTTGGTGTCACTTTCAAAACTTCATGAATTCCAACACGACTATGGTACCCATCAGGGTATTCACTTGTTGGATTTGGTTTCCAAAAAGGCACATCTTTCCAATCAGCACTTTTTGGAACTACTTTTTCTTTTTTTAAAACCTCAAGAACTTTATCCATCTCTATTTTTTTGGATAAATTTTCAATTTCTTCTTTTGTTAAATTATATTTATCTTTTGGTTTTTCGAGTCTTCGAATCAATCTTTGTCCAATAATAACTTGCAAAGTAGAAGTCAAAAGAAAAGGTTCACAATGCATATCTAAAAGTCTAGGTATTGCTCCCGCAGCTGAGTTTGTGTGGAGAGTTGAGAGCACTAAGTGCCCAGTAAGAGCAGCGTTGATTGCAAGAGAAGCTGTTTCTGTGTCTCGAATTTCTCCCACCATGATGATATCTGGGTCCTGACGCACAAGCGAGCGTAGCCCTGAAGCAAAAGTAAAACCGATTTCAGGCTTTACTTGAGTTTGATTTACTCTTTTCATTTGGTACTCCACAGGGTCTTCGATGGTCGAAATATTTACATCTGGAGTATTTACAATATCAAGAACAGTATAAAGAGTTGTAGTTTTTCCGGATCCTGTTGGTCCTGTAGTTAGAATCATCCCTGTTGTAAGTTTGGTAGCGTCATGTAAATGCTCTAAACCATCACCAAAAAAACCTAAACTTTCCAACGTAAATCCACTTGCTCCTTCACGAAGCAGACGCATTACGGTTTTTTCACCAAAATAAGTTGGCAAGATCGAGACACGAAAGGCCACCTTTTCTCCATTTAAATCTATTTTAAATCGTCCGTCTTGAGGGAGTCTTTTTTCATCAAGTTTTAAATTTGAAAGCACTTTAATACGTGCAGTGATTCCTGCTCCGGCGTTTTTAGGCAACACCATGGCATCTTCTAAAAGACCGTCAATACGGTATCGCACAATTACTTCATTTTCATAAGGCTCAATATGAATATCTGAAGCATCTTGAATAATTGCATGCTTTAAAAGAGTGTCGACAATTCGCACTACCGGCAAATCTTCTGCCATTTTCTTTAGATCAGTTTCTCCTAGATCATCCTCCCCTTCTTTTATATATGAACTTAAATTTCCAGTTTCTTTCTGAATAATATCTCCAAAATCCGCCTTAAGACTTTTTTGATATTGAATCAAAGCAGATTTAATAGATTCTGACGAAGTCAGACGGAGTAAAATTTTAAGCCCAGTTTTTTTCTTTATGAAATCAATCGCGGTAATATCGTCAGTATCAAGCATTGCAACCTCGAGAGCGTCAGCGGTTTTTTTAAAAGCAACAACATTGTGAGTACGAGCAATCGGTTCCGGAATGAGAGAAAGCACACTAAAATCAAGTTTTTGACCCTTAAGATCCACAAAAGGAATACCCATGACATACGCTTGCATACGTCGCAAATCTTCTTCTCCTAATTTACCAAGACGCACAAGAGTGTCACCTATTGATTCTCCACTTCTTATTTTTTCTTTTTTAGCATCTTCAAAATCACCCTTAGAGACAAGACCTGAGTCTAAAACAAAAACCTCAAATTCTTTTTCATTGATGAACATTACACATCAATTATACTTTGAATTTAAACAATCGTCGAAGATTTTTTTAGTGGAAAACAAAAACTTTTTTACTCACCAAAACCTAGACTGAAAAGTAGTGCTCCGACCAAACCATCTCTTAAACTTTTACTAACTTTAAAAACTTTTTCAAAAAAAGATGTGTCAGATTGTGTTGGGGCTACTTTACAAGTACTTGAGACCACTACACCTGTTCCACAATTTATCTCAAAAAATGATGTACCAGTCACAGGCTTAGAT
>JAUPVJ010000075.1 GCA_030917145.1 Patescibacteria group bacterium | reverse complement strand
TGTTTTCAAAAACTCAAAGTTGATTGGTTTTTGCCCTACAGCATTATCCTCAATTGTTTTTTTGATTATGATTCTTGCTTGTCGCAGTAACTCTTGGTTTTCCCGCAGGTAAACGAATCCTCTTGAAATGATATCAGGAGACTTCTTTAGTTTACCATTGACTGTGCTGATTGTTGCAATGATTACAAACATTCCGTCTTGAGAAAGTGCTTGTCTGTCTCGGATCACAACTTCTTGCATGTCTCCGATTGCAAAACCGTCCACCATCATTTGTCCACTTGGCGCTTTTTCTTTTCTAACAGAGATCTTTTCTCCATCGGTAATTTCAATAATAGATCCGTTGTCTGGAACTACAATGTTTTCAGATGGTGTCCCCATTTCTCGCGCTAGTTCAGCGTGAAGTTTGAGCATGTAATGGTTTCCGTGAATTGGAACAAAGAATTTTGGTTTAATCTTTTTGTGTAGCCATTCGATCTCTCCTCTGTTTCCGTGTCCAGTTGAGTGAATGTAAACTTCAGATGTTCGGTAGTGGATAATTCTAACTCCGTTTCGTGCTAGGTTATCTTTCAATTTTTGAGCAGCTCTTTCGTTTCCTGGAATGATAGAAGAAGACAAAACCACAGTGTCGTATTTTGTAAGTTGAATATATTTGTAGTTTTTTGCAGCCATGCGAGAAAGGGCAGAAAATTCTTCTCCTTGTCCTCCTGTTGAAAGGATTACAATCCTGTCTGGTGGGTAGTTTGGAATTTCTGACGCTTGAATGATTGTGTCTTTTTTAAATTTCATGAGACCTGCTTCTTTACAGATTTCGATGTTGTTTTTCATACTTCGTCCTTCTACAGCAACTTTTTTATTAGACGCTTCTGCCGCTTCGATGATTTTTACAATTCTAGAAACGTGAGATGCAAACATCGCCAAGATGAGACGACCTTTTGTGTTTTTGATGATGTCAGAAAGGTTTTTATGAACCAAGGCTTCAGGTGTTGAAAATCCTGGGTTTTCGATGTTTGTTGAGTCGGTCATAAGAAGAAGAGTTTTTTCTTTTCCAAGGCCTCCATAAACTTTTTCTTCAAAATCTACAGGTACTCCATCTTCGTGATCAAGTTTGAAGTCTCCAGGGTTAATGATGTTTCCATGAGGAGTACGAATGATGATACCCATACAATCTGGAATTGAGTGTGTCACTCCAAAGAATTTTACACGGATTTTTCCGATAGTAAGTTCTTCATCTTTTTCAACGATTTTGTAATCAATAGGAGGAACTGCAGGGAACTCACTTTGTCTTTTTTTGATCATTAAACCCGTTAGGTTACGAGTATAAAGTGGGGGATTACCAATACGAGGCATGATGTAAGGGATTCCACCAATGTGGTCTAAGTGACCGTGGGTGATAAGGACCGCTCGTACCCTGTCTTTTCTTTCTTCTAGATATTTTGTGTTTGGGAGAATGTAATCAATTCCTGGAGTACTTTCATCTTCAAAAGCAAAACCAATATCAACAACGATAATATCGTCACCGATTTCAATCGCTGTCATGTTTTTACCGATTTCTTCTACTCCTCCAAGAGGAATGATTCGTACCACACCAGGAGCAGGAGGTGGAAGTAGGTCTTTTTTCTTTTCGATTGGTTTGTGGTGCTCTCTGTGATTTTGAGGACTGTGTTGTTGTTTTCTCTCTATTGCACGAGCTTCTTCGTATACAGCTTTAGGAGAAAAAGGTGCGCTTCTTTTTCTTTGTATGTTTTCTTCCTTTGGTGAAGTTGCTGGAGCGTCTTCTTTACGAAGTACTCTTGTTTCGAGAGGAGGTTTTGTGTGTCCTCTGTGCGCGTGATGTCTGTTGTCTTTCATTTTATATTTTTTGTTTTTAATAATTTAATAAATTTTGTTTTTATAATTTTTTTTAGAAGAATTTCCAAACGTATTCTGTGTCTGTGTACCACTTGTGTGCATCCAGAAATCTTTCAGAACCAGAGGTTATTGTATCTACAGAAACTCCTCTAAGGTTTTTTGGAATAATGTAAATAAAGTCTGGTGAATAAAGAAAGATTGCAGGAACGTCATTTGTGATTTCTTTCTCGAGACCTTGAAGTGCTTCTACTTTTTTATTTGTATCTGAAGTTGACCTTGCGTCTACTAAAAATTTATCTGCTTTTGAGTTTGTGTATTGAGATAGGTTTAGTCCTGGATCGTTTCTTTCACTTGAGTGCCAGAAGGCGTAAAGGTCTAGATCTCTACCGATTACTTCTCCAAACAAAAGGGAATTATATTTTCGAGGACGAAGAATGTTTTGGTTTAAGTCTGAAAGTTCATAGAGTTCTACCTTTACTTCAGCCCCGATTGCTTCCCATTGTTTTTTTAAGAGAAGAGCTGTGTCTTTTAGTTCTGGATAGTTTGATGTGGAAATTGTGAATGAGAGTCGTGAAGTTTCTTTTGCTGTTTTTTTCTCCATGATTCCATTCGCATCTTTCGTAAATCCTGCTTTTTCCAAAATACTTATAGCTTCTTGTATTTGTGTTGCATTATCTGTCTGCTCCTTAGGTAAAAGAGAAATAGAAGCTGGGAGTGGGCTTTTGGTTTCAGTACCAAACCCTTTTAGGATTTCATCTACTATTTCTTTTCTATTTACAGCTGTGCTCAATGCTAATCGAACATTTTTGTCTGCAAAAATCGGAATTTCATTTTGATTTAAAAATAAAGCAAAAATTCTAGGTAGTGGACTTCGCAAAATTTTGTGATCACTGTCTTTTATTTCGATTGCGCTTTTTGGAGAAAGGGCACCGGCACTGTCTACTTCACCTTTTTTAATTGCTTCTAAAAGTTTTTCTTCATTGGTGTAGAAGTGCATGTAGATTTCTTTTATGAAAGGTTTTCCAAGTGTGTAGTCTCCAAAAGGTACAAGCTTGTAGTAGATCGGAAGTCCAGATTTGTCTCTCTTTATTTCTTTTGTTTTAAATGGTCCAGAGCCAATTGGATCGAAGTTTCTTTCACTCCATATATAAGCTTCCGGATCGATGTCTTTCCAAAGATGCTCAGGTAAGATTCCAAGTGTTAGGTTTTCTATAAAAGGCGCGTAAGGTTTTGAAAGCACAAATTCAATTTCTTTTTCTGAAATCACTCGCACGCTCACCCCTTGCCAATTCGGAGCTTTTGGACTTTTCAATGCCGGATCAAGAGCTTTTTTGATTGTGAACTCTACGTCTTTAGAAGTTAAAGGTGTTCCGTCGTGGAATTTTGCATTTTCCCTTATTTTTACATTGTAAACTGTTCCATCGTCTGAAATCGAGTAACTTTCTGCCATGTCAGCAATAATTTGCCCGTCTCCTGTCGCTTTTAAAAGGCCAGAGTAAATTAAAAGTGTAAGATCTTTTCCACTGTCTGTGACTGAAAGGATTGGGTTGATGTACCGAGGGTAGCCGATCACACCTTCGTGTATTTCACCACCACGAGCAGGGACTTCTTTCATAAACATATTTAGTGTGTTTTTGAGAAGAAATAAAGAACTTGCTGTGAGGGTAACTATTAAGAAAGCAAAAACATATTTTTCTGTTGATGAAAAAGAATCGATTGCTTTTTGTGATTTAGCTCGAAGTTGGAGTAGTCTTTGAAAAAGACCTGATGGTTTTCTTGAGAGATCCATTTATTTTTTTAGATTTTATTTTATGAGAAGAGCAACAACTGTACTTGCTGTAAAGGCAACTGCTACAAAAATAGTCGCAAAGAAAAAGAATTTTTCTGCTCCTCGTCTTGTGTGAAAAGCTGAGTTCCAGTTGTCTCCACCTCCAAAGGCAGATCCTGCACCAGCGTCAGAATATTGAATTAAAACAAGTCCAATTAAAACTACAGAAAGCGCTATTTGAATATACGCTAGAAGTGTTGGTGTCATAAGTATTTATTAAGATGCAACCCCGTTTTTGCCTAAATTTAATAATAAGTTGTGGGCACTAGGGAGGATTACGTTCTGTTCATACTATCATATTGGAGAAAATATATCAAATATGAAGTTGTTCCTGCAGAATAAAAAATAACCCTTATTCAAAAAGGGTTTTTACTCGGGAACTTTTTCCAGAAAGACTGCTCGGACCCACATCCACCTTGTGTCACGTGGGTGCCTCACGGCTACCATGTGACCAGCGACAGTGTAGAATGTGTCTCTTGGCCTTCCGGGCATTGTCGGGGAGGAAAAAGAGCAAAGTGTCCGAGAGTACTGTGTTTTTAATACTCGCACACCAGGCCTTTTAACTTCCTTTGGGTGAAAAGAGAAACATGTGCTTGGGTTTGTGAGCACAAGGTCGTCTGGGATGGGCTCGATCCACCGTACTGTGTCATTGATTTGAAATGGTGGGTTTATTTCATCCAGACCAGTCTCAAGGAGCCTCGTGATGATTGCTGAGATCCCAATGTCATCATTTTCACCGGGAATATCCGCGATGTTGATGATTGGGGCGTGTTCGCTCACTGGGTGAACATAGACTGGTGAGGTGGTGAGACCGATCGACCAAGTGCGTAAGAGTGTTGGGTTCATAGGGTGATTAGTTTTCTAATTGGAAGATTATAATCATAAATCTTGTTAGTCAATGGTTGAAGTAGAAGCATAAACCACCTATAATTCAGTCCTATTATTAGGGTCTAAATAAAAAATTCTTATGAAGAGAGAAGTGAAAAAAGAAAGCTCAAAAAAACAAGTTGTAATTCCTCTTTCAGACAGGGTTCTTGTGCGACCTTTGTCTAAAGAAGAAGTAGAAAAAAAATCAAAATCAGGAATTCTTGTTCCTGATGAAATAAATAAAGAAAAATCAGAGCAGGGAACTGTGGTCGCTGTGGGCCCAGGAAAATGGAATGAAGATGGAGAAGAAAGAATTCCGATGACTGTGAAAGTAGGAGACAGGGTGATTTTTTCAGGTTACGGATTTGATGAAATAAAACTAGAAGGAGAAGAATACTATATGATTTCAGAAGGAAATATCTTGGCGATTATTAACTAGTCTTATGGTTATATTAAACAAATGAGTAAACAAATTGTATACAACGAAGAAGCTAGAAAACTTTTAAAGGCTGGAGTTGATAAAGTTGCAAATGCGGTAAAAGTAACAATGGGTCCTCGTGGAAGAAATGTAGTTTTGGAAAAAAGTTATGGAGCACCAATGATCACAAACGATGGTGTTTCTATTGCAAAAGAGATTTCCCTTTCAAACAAGTTTGAAAATATGGGAGCTGAGATTGTAAAAGAAGTTGCAACTCGCACAAACGACAAAGCGGGAGACGGTACTACGACCGCTACAGTGTTGACGCAGGCAATTGTCGGAGAAGGAATGAAGCATTCGACAATGGGGCTTAACGCTATGGGGCTAAAAATTGGAATCGAAAAAGCAAGTCGCGACATTGTGGAGGAACTGCGAAAAATTGCAAAACCGATTAAGACAAAAGAAGAGTATAAACAAGTAGCTACAATTTCTGGAGAAAGTGAAGAGGTTGGAAATATAATCGCAGACACTATTGAAATTGTGGGAAAGGATGGAGTGATCACTGTGGAAGAATCACAATCGATTGGAATTGAAAAAGAAGTTGTAAAAGGACTTTCTTTCGACAAGGGATACATCTCTCCTTATATGGTTACAAATCCAGAACGAATGGAAGCAGAATACAAAGATGTGCCGATTTTGGTAACTGACAAAAAGATTTCTTCTATAAAAGATATTTTGCCACTTCTTGAAAAAGTTGCAGAAACTGGAAGAAAAGATTTGGTGATAATTTGCGAAGATGTCGACGGGGAAGCTTTGACGACTTTTGTTTTAAACAAAATCAGAGGCACTTTCAATATATTGGCAATCAAAGCGCCAAGTTTTGGGGATAGAAAAAAAGAAATGCTTGCAGACTTGGCAATTACTGTGGGTGCAACAGTTGTAACTTCGGAAGTTGGAATTAATTTTGAAAAAACAGAAGTGACTATGCTTGGGCGAGCACAGAAAGTGATCGCGACAAAAGACACAACTGTAATTGTGGGAGGAAAAGGCAAAAAAGCAGATATCGATAAAAGGATTGCTCAAATCAAAGCGCAAAAAGCGTCTACAAAATCAAAATTCGATAAAGAAAAATTTGATGAGCGGGTTGCAAAACTTTCTGGAGGAGTGGCTGTGATCAAAGTAGGAGCTGCGACAGAAACAGAAATGAAATATTTGAAACTTAAAATTGAAGATGCTGTGAACGCTACAAAAGCT
>JAUPVJ010000074.1 GCA_030917145.1 Patescibacteria group bacterium | reverse complement strand
TTCCGGGTGATTTTTAGTTAGATTGCTTTTTTTGCTAGAGCAGCTAGTCTTGCCTTCTTTCTTCCTGCTGTGTATTTCTTGATTGTGTTCTCTTTCGCTGCCTTATCGATAGCTTTGTAAGCTTTTGAGAGAGCTTCTTTTGCGAGCTTAGCGTCCTTACTTTTAACTAGTTTTTTAAGCTCATGTACAGCATTTTCAATGTTTTTCTTTCGGCGCAGGTTAAAAACTCGCTTTCGCTCGTCTACTCGGATGGCTTTTTTTGCTGATTTTGTGATTGGCATATTTTATAAGGTTTTGGGTGATAGAGTCTAAGACTTTTAGACTTAGAAAAATTAACATACTATTCCCAAAAAAGCAAAGGTTACCCCCTATTTCACACTACTACACTCTATATAGTACATGTTATATACTACCTTTATGATTCGCTACCTAAAGGGCAAAATTATAGACAAAAGCGAGAAATTCCTAGTCCTAGAGACTGGAGGGATTGGCTATAAAATATTTGTAACAGGAGAAACTTTAGAATCCTTAAAAGAGGCTTCTATTTCTGAGCTCTGGATTTACCATGTCATACGTGAGGATGCTAGCGACCTGTTTGGTTTTACCCTAAAAGAAGATTTGAGTTTCTTTGAACTCCTTATTGGAATCTCTGGTATTGGTCCCAAAACCGCTATTGGAATTTTGAGTGTTGCAACTACAACAACTTTAAAAAAAGCTGTAGTCACAGGCGACGTTTCGCATATTGTAAAAGTTTCAGGAATTAGTAAAAAAGTTGCAGACAAAATAGTTCTCGAACTAAAAGGAAAAATCAAAGATGCGGATGAAGAAAGTATTTACGGACACAAAGAAGAAGTCGATGCGCTTGAAGCCCTCAAGTCTCTTGGTTATTCTCACAAAGATGCTCGCGAGGCACTAAAAGATATGCCGTCAAACCTCTCTACATCAGAGAGAATCAAAGAAGCTTTAAAAATTTTAGGAAAATAAAAACATGCCAGAACTTCCTGAAGTACAAACCACCGTTCTCGGAATAAAAAAATACGCTGTCGGAAAAACAATCACAGATGTTTGGACTAGTTACACAAACCAAAGTGGTTTTCACAATGGAAAAGACAACATCAAAAATGCTGATTTTTTTGCTGAATTTAAAAAGAAAATTGTTGGAAAAAAGATATTAGACTCAAAACGTAGGGCGAAAAACATTTTGATCAATCTCTCTGAGGACTTAACAATTTTAATCCACATGAAAATGACAGGTCATGTCCTTTTTGGAAAATACAAAAAGGAAAAAGATGCTTGGAAAACACTTGAAAAAGGACCTCTGGCAGATTCTTTCAATCAATTCATCAGAGTAGTTTTTTCACTTTC
Source organism: Patescibacteria group bacterium (assembly GCA_030917145.1). Taxonomy (GTDB): domain Bacteria; phylum Patescibacteriota; class Minisyncoccia; order Phycocordibacterales; family CAIRYW01; genus JAUPVJ01. The sequence continues at coordinate 3,530 of JAUPVJ010000074.1, read as the reverse complement.
AGATAAAAAACATTTAGCACTTTCTGACATGAGACGCTTCGCAAAAGTGACCCTTATTGAAACCAAAAATCTCCCCTCTTCTCTCCACCTAAAACATCTTGGTCTTGAACCACTCGAAAAAAACTTTACGGTGGAAAATTTTAAATCGACACTTTTAAAAAGACCACACTATAAAATTAAAAAAGCTCTCTTGGATCAAACTCTTGTTGTAGGAATTGGAAATATTTACTCCGACGAAGCGCTATGGCGAGCAGATATTCACCCTGAGCGCCTTGTAAAAGATCTATCAAAGAAAGAGTGGGAAAAACTATTTAAAGAAACTATTGCCGTACTTAAAAAAGGAATTGATTTTGGAGGAGACTCCATGAGTGACTACAGAAATATCTTAGGTGAAAAAGGCAAATTCCAAGAAGAACACAACGCTTATAGAAGAACAAACTTACCTTGCAAGAAAAAAGGGTGTCGTGGAAAAATTGTGAGAAAAATCATAGCGACTCGAAGCTCTCATTTTTGTAATACTCATCAAAAGTAATTTGACAAAGACACTATAGTTTGTTATAATTAGATAAGGTTGCAATGTTCCCTGTCCACAAGTGTGGGGTATCTATCTTCTAATAGGATGCAGAAGTGAGAGGTTTTGCCGGCTGCAAACGACAAGACCTAACATGAGGAAGCAGAAAAAAATTCCAAACAAGGGTGTAACCTAAGGCTTGGTACCTTCAATGACCCTCAATTAGAAGAAACTTGAAGAGCTTAGGCTCGATCGCGCCGTCATCCTCCAACGATGACGGCGCTCTTTTTTATATATTTAAAATTCTAAACAACGCCACCCCTGTTGCAACAGAAACATTCAGAGACTCTTTCTTTCCCCTCATCGGGATTTCAGCGATCACATCACAAAGTTTTAAAACCTTTTTTTCAATTCCATCTACTTCATTTCCTAAAACAAAAGCGGTCTTTGTGCCAACTTTTAATTTTTTATAATCCACTGATTTTTCGTCTTGTTCGATTGCAATAATTTGAAAACCTTCTTTTTTTAATTTTTTTATTAAACTCGTAACACTTTTTACCTGTTCCCAAGAAACAGACTTTTCTGCCCCAAGAGCAGTTTTTGAGACTTCTTTTACCTCCCTATTGAACCTATCTAAAGGAGTTGCACTGTAACCTGTTAAAAAAATTTTTGACACAGACACAGAGTCCGCAGTTCGAAAAATCGAACCGACATTGTGGTTACTTCTTATATTATGCAAAATTAAAACTGTATTTCTTTCTATCTTCATTATACTTTATACTGTATACCATATACTTAATACTTTTATCATATGTCCAACACATTTCCAATTTTACTTAGTTTTACAGGTTTTGTACCTTTTATTCTCCGAATAGCGGTAGGGCTTTATTTTATATATTTTTTCGGACACAAAACGATAAAAGGATATGACGCAAAAGAGACGTTACCTAAAAAAATAAAGAAAAATGCCTTTTTTATTTTGGGACTGATTGTTGGGATTTTTATCACTGTTGGTTTTTATACACAAATCGCAAGTTTGCTTGGGATCGCTATTGTAGGATTTAGTTTATTTACAAAAAAAGGCACCCCTTTCTTTGAAACAAAAACAAACCACATTTTTCTGTTTGCTATATTTTTGTCTCTTTTTATCTCGGGAGCGGGTTACCTTGCTTTTGATTTACCGTTTTAAAAATTAGACAATATCTTTTTTTCTGTTATATTTTCTAAATCCGCCCATAGCTCAGTCGGTAGAGCAGCTCCCTTTTAAGGAGAGGGTCGTAGGTTCGATTCCTACTGGGCGGACAACATACAAAAAACCTCCACTGCTGGAGGTTTTTTGTATGTTGTCCGAGCCGGAGTCATGTTTTTCTATCAAGAAAAACAGACGAGGCAAGGTCATGGAATTTTACGAGTGACGACGAGTAAAATATCCGGGACGACATGGTCCGAGGCGCAGTGATGTTTCGATAGCAATCGAAACCACGAATGAGCGATCAGCAGATCGTGCCGAAGGAGGCTTCGTGGAAATCTTTTGCGACTGTAAAAGATTATCTGTGATGACAAGGTCCAAGACACAGTGTTTTTTAATAGTTTTATAACCCCAAAACAATCTCCTCGAGCTTGTCGTACAAATCGTAAGATCCCCTGTGAGCTTCGTGGTAGATTTCAGGAAATAAAATCAAAAAATTTTCGAGCTCTTTTTGAGAGTAATTTCTTAAAAACTCTTTTGCTTTTCCATAAGGAAATGGACTAACTCCCGCCTCACTTGCACTCTTTGTCTTGCTTACCAAAACGATCGTTTTCACTTGCCACCACAAAATCCCATGGATTTCCTCCGCTGGCACCTTCCCTTTCACCTCAAGCAAAAGCTTCCAGAGTCTTTTTTTGTCCCTACGTCCAAAAGCGTCGGCAAGATCAAAAACATTTATTTTTTCTTTTTTCTTTTGAATTTCTTTTCCTTCAAAAACTTTCTCTGAATTTTTCTTAAGCTTTTCTGATTTATCTTTAGTCAACTTTCCTGCCGAAACCACAAAGATTGTTTCACTCTTCGCTACCTCTTTTATAATCTTCAGAAACTCTTCGGACTTTTCTTCGTTTTCAAATATGTCTTTGAGAAATACCACAATCTTGTTTTCAAAAAGCCCACGAGAAAGTGTCAGCTCCGCAAAAGAAACCTGCGAAACATTTTCACTGTCATATACCAGAAAACTTGCATCTGGTTTTTTTTGCTTTAAAGAATCAAAAAGAGCTGATGCTTTTTTTGAAACCTCTATTTGATTTTCACCTATGAAAAGATAGATCATCCCGTTAGAGGTAGGAAGCGAAAAGATTATCACTTACACTAACCTTTTTATTTAATTTAATAATTTTTTTCATAATTTTCGCTTCCGTCGAACCTTAATAACTGTGATTAAAAAAATATTTAGCCATTCTAACTTATTTATTTAAACAAACAACACTTTGACCTCTAACGGGATCATTTTAGCTCTCCCCAATTTTTACCAAAACAGAAATTTACCTCAATCGGTACTCCGGCCCCGTCTTTTTCTGACAAAATACTTTCCATAATTTTTTTAATATCTTTTGCGAGATTTTCTACACCCTCTTCTGGTACTTCATAAATAAGTTCATCGTGAATTTGAAGTAAAAGCAAAACATCTTTTTCTAATTTTTTTTCTTTAAGATATTTGTCGATTCGTGCCATAGCAATCTTTAAAATATCAGACTGCGTACCTTGGATTGGGGCATTGATTGCCATCCGCTCAGCAGAAGCTCTTATGAAAGGTAGTTTTGATTTTAATCCTTCAAAATATCTTCGGCGTCCAAAAATTGTTTTTGTATATCCAAAACGTAGTGCTTCATTTTTGGTGTTTTCCATATACTCCGCAAGTCCTGGAAAAGATTTAAAATATTGACTATAAAACTCTTGAGCTTCTTCGCGTGTCCCTCCGAGGTTTTGTCTTAGCGCTGTGACTCCCATACCGTACAAAATTCCAAAGTTGATCACCTTTGCTTTTCG
>JAUPVJ010000073.1 GCA_030917145.1 Patescibacteria group bacterium | reverse complement strand
GAGCATTCCGCTTTTACATTTTGGACATTTGTATTTTGGATCAGCGTCACCAAAAGTAGTTGCTTTTTCAAGTTTATCTTTTTCTTTTAGCTCTTTGAGGAAAGGTGTATAAAATTCTTTTAGTGTTTTTTTGTATTCTCGAGCACCTAGAGCTATGTCGTCGAGTTTGTCTTCCATTTCTGCTGTAAAAGTGTCACTGATGTACTCTGAAAAATTACTTTCAAGAAAACTAGACACCACGTCTCCTGTGTCTGTAGGTACGAGTGCTTTTCCTTCTTTTGTTACGTATTCTCGATCTACAAGAGTTTTAATGATTGACGCATAAGTAGAAGGTCTTCCGATCCCTCTTTTTTCAAGTTCTTTCACGAGCCCTGCTTCACTATATCTTCCAGGAGGCTCTGTCATTTTTGATTCAAGGGTAAATTCCACAAGTTCAAGTTTTTCTTTTTCTTCAAACACAGGCAATATGTTTTCTTCACCCTTTGCATTTGGGTCTCCTTTTAGCCAGCCGTCGAAAAGAACAGTCGAACCAGTTTCAGAAAAATCAGGAATCTCTCCTTCTTTTATATTTCCAGAAACTTTAGTTCGTAACATTTTTGCATCTTTCATTTGAGACGCCACTGTACGCGCCCAGATCAAAGCGTAGAGCTTTTTTTCATCTTCGGTGTGTCCTACAACCTCTTTTTCAAAATGAGTAGGCCTGATCGCTTCGTGAGCCTCTTGAGCATTTTTAGATTTTTTCGCAAAAGTTCTAAATTCTAAATAATCTTTTCCGAATTTTTTTTCAATAACACCTCCGATGGCACTAATTGCAACCTGACTTAGGTTTGTACTGTCTGTACGCATGTAAGTAATGTGCCCAGCTTCGTAAAGTTTTTGAGCAATACGCATTGTGTTGGAAGGAGAAAATCCAAGTCTAGAACTCCCGGCTTGTTGAAGGGTGGAAGTAATGAAAGGAGCTTTTGGGCTTCTTTTTACTTCTGTCTTTTCAATTTTTACAACACTCCAGCTTCCACTCTTGGCTTCTTTTTCTATTCGGTCAGCTTCTTTCTTTTCTTTTGGTTCAAATACTGAAGTAAGGGTGATCGGTTGTTTTTTCTCGCCAGTAAATTTACCAGAGAGTACAAAATAGTTTTCCGGCACAAATGCACGAATTTCTCGCTCTCGTTCCATGATGATCCGAAGAGCTGGTGATTGCACACGTCCTGCTGAAAGTCCGTAGCGAACTTTTTTCCAAATCATTCCTGAAAGATCGTAACCTACAAGTCTGTCCAGTACTCTTCGAGCCTCTTGAGCTTTTACCAAGTTGTCGTCGATTTCTCGTGGGTGTTTTACTGCTTCTAGGATCGCTTCTTTCGTGATTTCATGGAAAACTACACGCTTTGGTTTTTTTAGTTTCAATGCTTCTTTGATGTGCCAAGAAATCGCTTCTCCTTCTCGGTCGGGGTCGGTTGCAAGGATTACCTCCGTTGCTTTTTTTGCGAGTGCACTTATGTCTTGAATTACTTTTTCTTTACCAGGAGAAATTTCATAATGAGGAATAAAACCGCCCTCGATATCGATGGCTTTTTTGTTACTTTTTGGTAAGTCTCGTACGTGTCCTACAGACGCTCGTACTGTGTATTCACTACCTAAATATTTTTCAATTGTCTTCGCCTTTGCAGGTGACTCTACGATGAGTAAACGCATAAAGATGAATTAAGAATTAAGATTTTAGAATTAAGAATGAAAGTCTATTTTAGACGATTTTGATTAATCGTAAATATAAAGTATATGTAAATTACAAATTTAGCAAATTCTGGTTTAATTTTAGAATTTTTTTAAAACTCATAATTTATATAAAAAAATACAAGACCATCTTAAGAGATCTTGTTGAGAGGGCGCCTTGTTGCCCAAATCATTCCAAATGCGGAAATGAGATGCATTGCGCAAATGATTTGTAAAATGAGTTTGCAGATCTTTCCTTCCGGTGTTGCAAAATAGAAAGACAACTCATCATTGAGAAGGAGACCTAGTGTGATCACGCAAGTGAACAACCACAGACTGGTGAAAACCAGCAGTGATTTTTGAAACGGCATAATAGTAGAAGGAGCATTCATACAATTGCTAATGTTACATTATAAATTTTTCTATGCAAGAAAAATTTTTCCTCCGACTTCTTTTATAATTCCTTTTATTTCAAGCAAAGTAAGTGTGGTATTTATTTGTGAAATATTTAATTCAAGCGTTTCTTTTAATTCATCTCGAGATTTAGGTACAGTAAGTTCGTTTATGATCAAAAGTTCCTCTCCACTACACTCTTTAAATAGATTTTTTGTTTCTCCTTTTTTCTCAATTTCAATCCCTAAGCTCTCCAAAATGTCGCTACTTTCACGAATGGGAGTTGCTCCAAGTTTTAAGAGTAGGTGTGGGCCTTCAGATGAGCTTTGAAAGATTGATCCAGGGACTGTAAGAATGTCTTTGTTGTATTCTGTGCCGAGACGCGCCGTGATCAGTGTTCCACTTACTTTTTCGGCTTCAATTACAAGTATTGCTTTAGAAAGTCCGGCCATGATTCTGTTTCTAAGTGGAAAAGTCCAAGGCGCTGCTTTTTCTTCGGGAGCAAGTTCTGAAAT
>JAUPVJ010000072.1 GCA_030917145.1 Patescibacteria group bacterium | reverse complement strand
TCTTCCGATCTTGAAGAAGAGCAATGATCGCAACCACTCCGTATTTCCAAGAAGCAATCGGTTTTGAAACATGTCTAAAGGCAAAAGTGATGAAAATAATAATCGCCAAAAGCACAAGTACGATAGACCATGTGGCTTTCTTTCGCAGTTCCGCTCCAAGAACTGGTCCTACTGTGTCTAATCTTTTGATTTCCGCACCAGAGAGAGCGTTTACCACTGAAACTCTTTCCGGTTCTTTCAATTCCCGAGTTCGGATGATAAAACCATTTTCTCCAGTAGGTCGAACAACTGCTCCCTCAACACCAATCGCTTCTAGCTTTTCTGCTACCTCAACAGATGAAGGAGTATTTTCAGTAAAGTTTACCTCGATTAGAGTTCCTCCATTAAAATCCACTCCGAGCTTTAGTCCGTATTTCACCATTCCAAAAAGAGAGACACCAAGAAGAATGATTGAGATCGCGTAAAATATTTTTCTGTGTTTAATTATGGACATTTTGATGATTTATTATATTAATCTCTTAATAACTTCCAAGAAGTCTCTCCGTCTTCAATTTGTATTCCAAGCCAATGAGAATCAATATAATCGTCGTACCCTAACCAATAAACATAATCAAACTCACTAAATTTATCTGTTTTAGTTGGTTCCCCGAGCAAATCAAGAATATTTCGTTGTGAAAATGATTCATTTAGGTAATTTTTTGTAAGATCAGCGATCATTTGTTTTCTGATTTGTTGTTCTTCAATTAATTTTTCATCTTTCCACATCGAAGAATCAAAACTTATTTGCTTGGTTCCAAGATCATTATATTGGGATTTGTAAAAAAATATAAATACTCCAATTCCAATTAAAATCAAAAATACTATACTAATTTTTTTCATACTTAATTTTTAATTTGTAATCCCATTTCCAAACAAAAACTTTGTAACTTTGTTTGTCTTTTCAATTCCGACAGCTTTTAAAAGAGTTCTTGAAACAGTAAGGGCTGTGAACATTGAGATCACAACACCGATCAAAAACACGAGCGCAAACCCTTTGATCACAGAAGAAGTAGCAAAGTAGAAAAGGATCACCGCTGTAATGATTGAGGAAGAGTTTGAGTCTCGGATCGAAAGCCAAGCTCGTGAAAACCCTTCTTTTACTGCATGTGGAATATCTAGTCCTTTTTTGATTTCTTCTTTCATTCTCTCGAAAATCAAGATGTTTGCATCTACCGCCATACCAAGAGAAAGAATAAATCCAGCCAAACCTGCAGAAGTAAGAGTCACTCCAAGAAGCTTAAAGGCTACGAGGTTTAATGCTGTGTAGATCAGAAGTGCAACAACCGCAATGAGTCCAGGAAGCCGGTACCAAACGATTAAGAAAATAGAGATAAAAATAAAGCTCCAAAGTCCAGCATTGAGACTTGCGTTTACAGCTCCAGCACCAAGAGACGCCCCAACAGTCTGAGTTCCAACAAGCGAAATCGGCACAGGAAGCGCTCCAAAGTTTAAGTTTCGAACTAAAATCTTTGCCTCTTCAGGAGTAAATCCTCCAGTGATTTGTGCTTTTCCGTCTGCAATTTCAGTTTGAATTACAGGAAGAGAAATTGGTGCACCATCCAAAAAGATAGCTAAAATTTTTCCTTTATTTTCTCGAGTGAGTCTCGCAAAAATTTCTTTTCCTTCATCATTGAACTCCAAAGACACAACAGGACTCTGGCTTGTTGGATCAAATTCAAGACGAGACTTTTTTAGAAATCTTCCTGTTAATGCTGTAGTCGCAAATACTTCTGCTTCAGGTGTTGTAGTTGAAACACCATCACGAACAAGTTTAAATTCTAAAAGCGGAGTTGCTCCAATGAGTTCGATTGCCTTTTCTGTTTCTGTAACTCCAGGAAGCTCAACGACAAGTTTGTAAACTTTTCGCCCTTCCACATTTGATGTTTCTGATTGAACCAAAGGCTCTGCAATTCCAAAAGCATTGATACGGGTCTCAATAGTGTCTCGAAGAGCTTCCATTGCCCCTTCTATGTCCTCTGTTTGAGCTTTGGTGGTGTCTGCTTCGTAGACAAGGTGTGTTCCCCCGTTTAGATCAAGACCAAGCTTAAAAGGCATATCTTTTAAAATTCCCGTCTTCCCTACTTCACTTTTATAAACAAAAAATCCTGCGAAAAAACCTATTAAAATAAGAATTACTGCGGTAATGCGTGTATTAGTCATTCCACCATTATAGATACAAAACAGTGTTTGGCAAATTACAAAAAAATACCCCAGTCTAAAGACTAGGGCGCAAGAACTTTTGTACAAACTACAGTCGTCCCTGAAGGCCAAGGTTCAACTTCGGTTTTTTCCTCGCAAACAATCATCCAGCGATTACTTGGTTGGAGTTGGAGGTAATACTTCCTCTTTACTCCACCCTCAGCAACGCAAAAGATGTTGGTCCGCTCTAGGGACAACCCGACCTTTTCTCCAGAAAGATGTTTCGCGATCAAAAAGATGATCACTGACAGAGCTCTCGTTGAAGAAAAGCATCTTTGGCCCGCCGCTTCGAAAATTTCCTGATCAGTAATCTGTCCTGAAGGATTATTGATCGAAGCGATAAACATCGAAGGACCTTCATCGGGCAAAAGAGAATCCAGTGTTGTTTGAAACCGTTCAGGAAACGGTAAGAACACATTGACACCATGATCTGCGAAAAATTGCCTGATTTGGATTAGTGTAAGGATTGGAATTTCCAATACACCTTTTTCCAGAAGAGTTGGTTTTGACTCTCCCCTCGTTGCAATAAGTAAGCGGAGCTCTCTCAGCTCCTTGTCTGTAAGGCTAGTTTCCATAGGTAAGAACGGTTGTTCAGGGAAAAGGATATAAGAACCCCCATTAGAAGTCAAAAAATTATAGACTTTTTAATTCTTCAATACTCTTTTCAAAATCTTCTGTTGGCTCCCAATTTAGAACTTTTTTTGCTAAAGAGATATCAGCGAGAGATCTACGAGATTCAATACGAGCAGGTGTAAACTTATGTGCCCCACCGATCAGTTCTGCGATTTCCAAAACAGATCTCTCCTTTCCACCACCAATATTTATTACTTCCCCATTTCCAATATTTTCATTTTCCATAGCTAAAATATTTGCACGAGCAACATCACGTACGTGAACAAAATCCCTTGTCTGCAATCCGTCTCCGGTAACAGTCAGTTCTTCTCCATATTTTTTCATACGTAAAAAAATTGGTACCACGCTAGCATAAGCACCTTTGTCAGACTGACGTGGGCCGTAAACATTAAAATATCGCAACGACACGGTTTTTAATCCATGTATTTCAGACCATAGACGACAAAGGTGCTCCCCTATATATTTTTGTAATCCGTACGGACTTTTTGGACTTGGTAAGACACTTTCATCTGTTGGAAATTTATCGCAGTCACCATACACAGAACCCCCAGATGCAGAATAAATAACTTTTTTAACACCCGCTTGTTTAGCCACCATCAAGACACTCATGGTACCGCCCACATTCACACTTTCTGTTTCCTCAGGAAACTCAATCGAGTATTGAACACTTGGAATAGCTGCGAGATGGAACACACAGTAAGAGTCTTTAAAAATTAAAGAAAGCTTTTCTTTGTCTCTAACATCAACTTCGTGGAGAATTGCTTTGGGGTTAAGATTTTCTTTTTTCCCAGCAGATAGATTATCTACCACGTGAACTTCATACTCTGAATTCTGAAGAAGAGTGTCAACAAGTGTTGAACCAATGAAGCCCGCCCCTCCTGTTACAACTACTTTTTTCATATATTATTTTCCTTCCCTACCTAATAATGTCTTTAGTGTTTTAAGAGCAATGATAACATCCAGAACAAAAGATCTATTTTTTATATAGTAAATATCGTAAGAAAGCTTGTTTGTTGTCTCCACCACATCAACACCGTGATGAGGGTGATTTTCATGGTAAATTTGCGCCCACCCAGAAAGTCCTGGTTTGATCAGGTGACGGACGTTATAGAAAGGAATCTTTTCTTCATAAAAAGACACCCCTGAGCGCAATTCTGGTCTTGGCCCAATCAAAGACTGATCTCCTTTTATCACACTCCAAAGCTGGGGCAACTCGTCTATCCTTGTCTTTCGGAGAAATTTTCCAATCTTCGTTATTTTGTTTTGGGAACCACTTAAAAGATTGGTTTCATTTTTAGACATACTTCTAAACTTTGCAATATAGATTGATTTTCCTTTTAGCCCCACCCTCTCCTGAGTAACAAAAATTGGTCCACCGTCGTCGAGTTTTATAAGCACATAAACCAAAATATAAAACGGGATTGAAAGAATTAGTAGTGGAAAAGCCACCATCACATCCATCAACCTTTTAAACACATCAAATGTTTTTTTTGAATTATGAGAGGTGTTTTCCAAAAACCAACCGTGTCTAAGACTGGACACTGGTATTCGATAAAAGATTTCTTCATACATCTTATTTGAATCAATAAGTTGAATATTGGTGAAAATCAAATTATAAAACTTGTACAAAATAGATTGAATCTCTTTGTTTTTCATATCAAGTACGACGATTTTAATCTGTCTGTCTTTTATAGTTTTAAGAACAGCATCAATTTTTTCTTGATTTAGCAAATCTTCAGGACTAAAAATTTGTGAGAATGAAAAACCATATCGAGGATTTGCATTTATTTCTTTTGTTAAAATCTCCGCCGGAGCACCAGAAGCTACAAGGATCGCCTCAGTTTTTTTCTTTAAAGAAAAGGACTTTAAAAAGAAAACTCTCCAGGACATTAAGAAAACAAAAGAAAGAAACACATATAAAACCAAAGTGATTTTAGGTGTAATCCCAGAATCTCCTGAGTAAGAAAAAGTGAAGTAAAAAAAAGCTATAGAAATAAAGATATTGATAGACTGAATCTTTAGTAAAATCTCAGGAATTTTGTTTCTAAAAATCACCCGCCTAGTGTCATAGAGTCCAAAGATAAACATCACCAAAAGAAAACAAAATATCAAAAAAGAAAAAACAGGTACATGTTCTTGTATTTGAGCAAACGAAGGAGTTCCTAAATTCCTTAAAAACAGCGTTGCTATGAGAGAGAGGTAAAATATAGCTATATCTCCTAGAAATAAGAGAATCGGCTCCTTTTTGTTTAAGACATTCATATCTGTGAATGGTATAATATACTAATTAACGCAAGTTTTCAAAGGAAATATGGCAAACGAAGAAAGGATCCTAATAGTCATCACGAAGTCAAATTGGGGAGGAGCGCAAAGACACGTCTTTGATCTTGCAACCAAACTTCAACAAAAAGGTAAACATGTAGCTGTCGCTCTGGGTGGAAACGGGGCACTTTTGTCTAAATTAAATCAAGAAAATATAAAAACATATTCTATTCCCTCTTTAGATAGAGATATTAGTATTTTCAAAGAGCTAAACACGATCTTTTCACTTTTTAAAATAATTAAAAAAGAAAAACCAACGATAATTCACTCTCATTCCCCGAAAGCGGGAGGGCTAAGCTCTCTTTTAGGAAGAATCCTTAGTGTTTCAAAACTTGTTTATACAGTTCACGGATGGGCATTTTATGAAGACAGATCTATTTTACAAAAAACTCTTATAAAAATATTTTCTTTTTTCACAGTCATCCTTAGCCACAAGACAATAGTACTCTCAAAAAAAGAACTTCCCTTTTGGCCATTTACTAAAAACAAATTTGAAATTGTACCAGTTGCAATCGAAAGTATTTCTTTTCTTTCAAAAGAAGAATCTCGAGAAAAACTTGGTCACATTGTTGGTAAAAAATTAGACGAAAATATAAAAATTATTGGCACAATTGCAGAACTTCATAAAAACAAATCTCTAGACACAGCGATTAAAGCAGTTAAAAAAATTCCTGAAGCTATATTTATTATCATCGGTGACGGAGAAGAAAAAGACCACTTGTTAAAAATCATAGAACAAAATGATTTAACAGAAAGAGTTTACTTAGCAGGATTCATAGAAAATGCTTCAAATTACTTGAAAGCCTTTGATGTATTTACCCTAACTTCAATAAAAGAAGGTCTGCCTTACGTAATTCTTGAAGCAGGACTTGCTGGACTTCCGGTAATTGCAACAAGAGTCGGTGGAATTCCTGAAATTATTGAAAACGAAGTAGATGGAATTTTGATTTCCCCTCGCTCAGTCGAAGAAGTCCAAAAAAGCCTTATTTTACTTGGTGAAAGTAGCGTTATGAGAAAAGAGCTCGGAAGGAAACTGCAAGAAAAAATAGAGAAAGATTTCAAACTAGAGACAATGATCGAGAAAACTGAAGCGGTTTACAAAAAAATTTAGATCCCAATAAACTCATTTTTCATGGTATCTCTATGCGCTGGGCGAATATAATTTCTCATGCCCATCAAAATTCCAAGTCCAATAAAAGACGAAAGAATATGTGAACCTCCGTAACTTACAAAAGGAAGTGGGATTCCTGTAACAGGCATAATTGCCATATTCATACCAACATTGATTATAAAATGACTCATAAACATAACAGCAAGACCTACACAAAAAAGTGTCTCGAAATTTGTCTCTGCGTGACTAGCATTTTTTAAAATTCGCACAATTAAAACTCCAAAAGAGGTAAATATAAAAATCACACCTACAAATCCCCACTCTTCTGCGAACGCAGCGAAGATAAAATCTGTTTCGTATTCTGGTAAATAGTTAAGTCTCGACTGTGTACCGTACCCAATTCCTTTTCCTAAAATCCCCCCACTTCCAACCGCAACTACCGATTGCCTAGCGTTGTACCCTGCACCTTGTACATCACTTAACGGATTTACAAAGGTCATGATTCTCTGTTTTTGATAATCTTTAAAGACATAAACCCAAAGAAGAGAAAAGCTAATTAGAGCAATCGCAATCACAGAAAAAAGATGCTTTTTAGAGATCCCAGACACAAGCACCATCCCAAACCAAATCAAAAATAAAATTATTCCAGACCCTAGATCCGGTTGCATCATCACAAGTAAAAACAAAAGCATTGCGTAGGCACCTGAGACGATTATATGTCGAATATTTGCAATCTCCACATGTCTTTTTGAAAAATACTTTGCAAGCAAAATAATGAGTGCAATCTTTGCTAAGTCCGAGGGTTG
>JAUPVJ010000071.1 GCA_030917145.1 Patescibacteria group bacterium | reverse complement strand
TGTCGCATTTCAAGAATTCTTCTTTCTTTTTCAGAAAGGTCGTCTAGAATTTCTTTTACTTGATCAGACAAAATTCTGTGTGCAGAATCTTGATCTGGAGAAGGAATTTTTTCATCTGCAATAAAGTCTCCGTAAGTTGATTTGTCGTCTCCGTCGTCTCCAACTGGAGTATCTAGAGAAACAGTCGCCTGATCAATCTTTTCAATTTGGTAAACCTTATCTACATCAAGACCCATCTCAACAGCAATCTCGTCTGGAAGTGGATCACGCCCAAGGTCTTGAGAAAGTCTTCGAACTACTTGTTTGTATTTTGCGATAGTTTCAACCATGTGTACCGGTACGCGGATTGTTCTAGATTGATCAGCGAGAGCACGGGTGATTGATTGTCTGATCCACCAAGTAGCATATGTAGAAAACTTATAACCTTTTGTCCAATCAAATTTATCTACCGCTTTGAAAAGTCCTAAGTTTCCTTCTTGAATTAAATCCAAAAGCGTAAGATCAGGACTACGCCCAACATACTTCTTTGCAATCGAAACCACAAGTCGAAGGTTCGCTTTCGCAAGAAGATTTTTCGCTTCTTCATCTCCAGCTTCAATACGTCGTGCCAAATCTTTTTCTTCTCCAGCATGGATCAAAGGATATTGTCCGATTTCTTTTAAGTACATTTGGATCGAGTCGTAGTTTTCACTCTTTCCTGCATATTTTTTTAAAAAATCATCGTCGTTTGATTCCACTTCCAAAAGCCCTCCCCCTTCTAAGATATCTACTCCAGCAACTTGAAGTTGCTCATAAAGAGAATCAAGGAACATCACATCCTCTTCAATTGCAGGAAAATCTTTTAAAATCTCATCGTAAGTAATGAATCCACGCTCTTTTCCTTTTACAATCAATTTATCTGCCTTAGCTTGCAGATCTTCCTTCTTCTTTGTTTGGTTTTTTGTTGGAGGTAAACTTTTTTCTACCTTTTCTTTTGTCTTTATTTTCTTAATAGGTTTTTTCGCCTTCACAACAACCTTCTTTTTAGAAACTACTTTTTTTACTTTTTTAGCAAGAGCTTTTACTTTTTTTACCGGCTTAGAAATTTTTTTTGTTTTTTGTTTTTTGTTTGGCATATTTTTTTATAAATTATATGAATATTTTTTTCTTAAACCTGATAATTTTTTTGAAATCTCCTGACATTTTAATAACTCCACCTGCGCCTCCTCCTGACTCGTCCCTTTTTCCAAAATCCTTATTCTCTCCATCGTTTTCTCTAACTCTTTTTTTAAAACCTCTTCTTCTAAAAGATATAAAAGTTCTTTGGCTACGGTCTCTATATCTTTTGAGTCCGCGTAGTACATCTCTGACTCAAAATGAAATTCTTCTTCATTTTCTACTTTAAAATTTTGCTCTTCGGGAAGTAGCTCAAAAAATAGTTTTTCAAACTCATCTTTAAAAGGGCTCTTTTTACTTTCCAAATAAAACCTCATAAGTCGAGCTTTTCTAAGTGCCCCAAACTTATCTTCTCTCTTTTTCAAATCGTCTTGTTTCTCTTCTGTGTCTATTTCCGAAATCGTATCGAGCTCTTCCAAAAGAGCTTGAGTTGAAACTCCTGCCTCAAAAGAAATCTTATCAATGATCCGAGAGCGATCAATTGAACTCTTTACTGATTTTACAAGTGGCAAAACTTTTTCTTTTAAAATCAAATCCTTTTCTTTAATCTCTTTTCCTTTCATGATTCCCACAAAATAAGAAACCACATCGGGAGCAATTTCGATTTTTTTCTTCCAATTTTCGGCATCTTTTTTTACTTCGTCAGCTGGGTCACTTCCTTCTGGAAGTTCGGCTACTTTTACCATCAATCCATTTTTAAGAGCGATCTGCCAAGCTCGTAGTGACGCGTTTTGACCTGCTTTGTCTGCATCATAAGCGATAACCAAAGTGTCGGCCCCTCTTTTCAAAATCTCCGCTTGGTCTTCTGTAAAAGCAGTGCCCGAACTTGCGACAGTGTTTAGGACTCCAGCCTGATGACTCATTAAAAGATCCATCTGACCTTCTACAAGGACCACGAAGCCCGCCTCACGAATAGCTTTTTTTGCAAAATTATAACCATAAAGTAATTTTGATTTTTCAAAAACCGGAGTTTCTGGGCTATTTAAATATTTTGCTTCATCCGGATTTTCACTCTTTAGAATTCTTCCTGAAAATCCAATAACTCTCCCAGCTGAATCAAAAATTGGAAACATGATTCGCCCTCGGAAACGATCATAACTTTCTTTTCCTTCTGCTTTTTTAATGAGCCCTGCCTTTTCTAAAATCTCTTCAGAAAAACCTTTCCCCTTTAAGTACTGCTTTAAAGTTCTCCAATCGTTTTTAGAAAAACCAACTCTCCAAGTGTTTACTGTTTGAATCAAAAGGCCTCGGTTTTTTAAATACAACAAAGCTTCAGTTTCTGTCTTTAAGTTGTTTTGAAAATAAACACAAGCTTCTTCTAGAGCTTCTAATATTCCAGAATTTTCACTCTTTTCTGTTTTTTTAAATTCATCTAGTGGAACGCCCGCTCTTTCTGCAAGCATTTTTAATGCTCCAACAAAATCGATTGATTCAAACTCTTGAACAAAAGAAAAAATATCTCCTTTTGCTCCACAACCAAAACAATAGTAAGAACCCCGATCAGGTGAAATATAGAAAGAAGGTGTTTTTTCATTATGAAAGGGACACCGAGCTTTTAAATTCGCTCCAGATTTTTCAATTGGAATATATGAGCCCACAATATCCACAATCGATAATTTTTCTTTTATTTTTTCAGTTGTTGAAGACATAAGAGCAAAACACTTTCCCCACCAGAGCAAAGCGTGCAAGCACGCTTTGCTCTTTTATATTTTCCTTTAAGCTTCTTCCCTCTCTCTTCTTTGAAGATCTTCAATCATTTGAGCTTTCTTGCTTCCCTTGAATCCGGTTCCAGCAGGAATAAGTCTACCCAAGATTACATTTTCCATAAGCCCAGTTAGTTTGTCCTCTGCACCTTCTACAGCAGCTTGGATCAAGATTCGTGTTGTGTGTTGGAAAGACGCAGCTGAAAGGAAGCTCTTTCGAGAAAGTGAAACTTCTGTGATTCCAAGAACGATGTTTTCAGCCTTAGCTTCTTCTTTTCCTTCTTTTTTCACTCGATCATTTTCTGCCAAAAGTTCTCCCATTTCTACAACTTCTCCTGTAACAAAAGACGTCTCTCCAGCGCTTTTTACTTTTACTCTAGAGAACATTTGTCGCACAATTACCTCAATGTGTTTTCGAGATACAGGTTCTCCTTGTAGTTCGTAAAGTTTTTTAATTTCAGAAATAATGTATTGTTCTGTTTTTTCTTTTCCTGCATATTTGAACAATTCATCGATGTCTACAGATCCGTCAGTAAGGACATCACCTTTTTTCACGTTGTCTCCAACTTTAACCAAGACCATTCGGATTCGGTGACACTCGTATTCTACAGCGGCACCTTTCTTAGAAGATCCAGCTTCAGGCAAAAGAGTAATGATTTTTTCTTTTCCTGTGTCTTTAATTTCTGTGATCACTCCGTCAAATCCAGAAACAATAGCAGGGTTTTTAGGTTTTCGTTTTTCAAATACTTCTTCTACACG
>JAUPVJ010000070.1 GCA_030917145.1 Patescibacteria group bacterium | reverse complement strand
GCGCCTAAATAAATTCGAAGCTTCTTACCAGAAAGTAAGATTTTTTTAAGTTCTTCTTTAGATGGATAAACTGCAGATATTCCTCTTTCTAAAATCCCATCTATTATTTTTTCCTTATTCTTTTGTGTGTCCATTTGCAGAAAGTATAAAAAAGTATTATATACACACTACTTTATCACAAAAGTGATAGAATGAATACATAAAAAACACATATGAAACTAGTCAAAAAAATAAATAAAATATTTAAGTTTTTAAAGAAAATAAGCATAAAAGAGTGGGTTTTTTCCATCGGAGCCTTCGCATTTCTCTCTATGGGTATTTGCGTGCTTTGGTTTTCAAGCCTAGAAATCCCAGAACTATCCTCTTTTAATGACAGAATCTTTGGAGAATCTACAAAAATCTTCGATAAAACAGGAAAAGTGTTGCTTTACGACATGGGACAAAACATGAAAAGAACAGTTGTTCCTTTTGAAGAGATTTCTGATTATGCAAAAAAAGCAACAATCGCAATCGAAGATGCTGAATTCTACAACCACCATGGAATCAAGATTACATCTTTTTTTAGAGCTGTTTTAGTAAACATTCAAGACAGAAGCTATAGCCAAGGAGGGTCAACAATCACTCAACAGGTGGTAAAAAACTCCCTGTTAACTAGAGAAAAAACAATCACTAGAAAAATTAAAGAAATGTTTCTAGCCATCAAACTAGAAAGAGCTTTAGACAAAGACCAAATTCTAAACCTTTATTTAAACGACACGCCTTATGGAGGAACTGTTTATGGAATAGAAGAAGCTTCTCTTGGATACTTTGGAACAAGTTCTTCAGGATTAAGTCTTGCACAAGCTGCTTATTTAGCAGCTCTTCCAAAAGCCCCTTCTTACTACTCTCCTTTTGGATCACACAGAGACGAACTTGAAGCGCGAAAAAATTTAGTTTTGGAAAAAATGTATGAAAACAAATTCATTACAAGAGAAGAAGCAGACAAAGCACGGGTTGAGAAAGTTTCTTTTTCTGAAAATGTAAGTGGTGGAATCAAAGCCCCTCACTTTGCAATGTACATAAGAGAATATCTTTCTGAAAAATATGGAGATCGAGCTGTTTTAGAAGGAGGACTTAGGGTTACAACAACTCTCGACTATGAATTACAGAAAAAAGCTGAGGATATCGTAAAAAAATACGCTATAGAGAACGGAAGACTCTACCACGCCACAAACGCTGCGTTAACTGCAATAGACTCAAAGACGGGGCAAATATTGGTAATGGTGGGCTCTCGAGACTTCTTTGATAAAGAAGTAGATGGCGAATACAACATCGTGACAGCAAAGAGACAGCCGGGATCATCTTTCAAACCACTTGTTTACACATTAGCTTTTGAAAAAGGCTACACTGATGAAACAATTCTTTTTGACTTAAAGACTCAGTTTTCAACATCTTGTGAACCATCTGATATGACAGACACAGACAATTGTTATTCACCAGACAATTACGATGGAAAATTTAGAGGCCCAATGACACTTCGAAACGCTTTGGCACAATCAATTAACATTCCCGCTGTAAAACTTCTGTACATGGTTGGGATAGACAACGCAATAGAGTTTGCACAAAAACTTGGAATCACAACACTGACAGACCCTAGAAGGTACGGACTTTCTTTGGTTCTTGGGGGTGGAGAAGTAACTCTCTTAGATATGACAAGTGCCTATAGTGTTTTTGCAAACCAAGGAGTTAAAAACCCACCAACAGGAATACTTGAAGTAAAAGACAAAACAGGAAATGTTTTGGAGAAATGGGAAGACAAAAGCGAAAGAGTTGTAGAAAAATACTCAACCCTACTAATCTCAGATATTTTAAGAGATGACGCTGCGCGAGCCCCAATTTTTGGAGCAAGAGGAAGTCTTTATTTTCCAACAAGAGAAGTTGCTGTAAAAACAGGAACAACAAACAACTACCGAGACGCTTGGGTGGTTGGATATACTCCACAAATTGCAGTTGGTGCTTGGGCAGGAAACAACGACAACACACCGATCGATAGAAAAGTTGCTGGTTACATTGTTGCTCCTATGTGGCACGTATTCATGGACGAACTTTTAAAAACTCTTCCTGATGAAAAATTTGAGAGACCGGAAGAAAAAGATTTAAGCGAGCTAAAACCTGTATTTAGGGGCGTTTGGCAAACAGAAGATTCTAGAATTCACGAAATTCTTTATTCTGTAGATAGAAACGACCCATTAGGCCCTTCCCCAAAAAACCCAGCAAACGACCCTCAATTTAACCATTGGGAGTACCCACTATCTTTAATGGGTGGAAGTTTTGAAATCATGCCCGGAGGAGCGGCGGTACAAGGAGGAATACAAATATCTTTCTTAAACCCTCAAAACAAAGATATCGTAAGAAAATCCGGAACCGTGCAAATAATTGTTTCAATTTCTGGTGAAAAAACAGCGAAAGAAGTTAGTTACTTTTTAGACGGAACATTTATTGGAAAAGCTAATTCACCTTTTTTATTATCTTTCACACCATCTTCACTTGGTATAGATAAAGGAAAACATTCCCTCAAAGCTGTGGTGACAGCGACCGATGGAACTCAAAAATCAGAAACAATAGAAATAGAAGTTGATTAGAAAAAAACCCTGTCACTAGACAGGGTTTTTTTCTACCTTATTTCAAAGTTAGAAAACTTTGGCATTCCTTTTCTTATTTCTTCTTTTATTTTTTCCTTGTTTACAAAAATCTGACTACGAACAGTTGGACTAACCTTCACCTTTATTTCACTTTTTGTTAATGAAATATTAGATTCCAAAATATCAAAATTTAAAACAACGCTTATTATTTTTGCGAGCTCCTCCCTATCTTTTTTAGGGTCTCTTATGTTTTTAAATCTTTCTAAAAGAGAGCTCAGGTTTTTCATACTACCTGTTCATTGGCATCACCAAATAAGTAAAAGTGTTATTATTTGAACTTTCTTTTATAACAGCTGGTCTATTTGCTCCCGCAAAATTAACAGACAAACTCTCGGTGTTTATAGACTGAAGACACTCATAAATATACCTATGGTTAAAATTTATAGAAACATCAACGCCCGAAAAAGATCCTTTAATTGAGTTCTCACTTTCCCCTATATCATTGTTTTTGGTTTTTAGAGAGAGAGTTTTATTAGAAGCAGAAAGACTAACAGATACTTGATTAAAATTATCAGAAAAAGCACTTGTAAGCTTCAAAGCTTGGGCCAAATCTTCTTTCAAAATAGTACAAGTGGAACTAAATTCTTTTGGGATGATTTGTTTGTAGTCAGGAAAAACAGCGTCTACCGCCCTACTTGTAACATGAATACCGTCGGCAAAAAAAGAAACTTGGTTTTTATTTGACCTAACTTCAATGTCTTTTTTTAAACCTTCAAAAACTTTTGAAACTTCCAATATGTTTTTTTCCGGGATAAGAAGTTCCTTTAGATCACTTTTCTTTTTCAGCTTTATTCTTTTCTCTGCAAGCCTAAAAGAATCGGTCGCAACAGAAACAAGAGTTTCACCATCTAAAAATATAAAAATACTAGAGAGCTCTGGTTTTATAGTTGAAATAGAAGCACTGTAACCCACCGATTTTACTATTTCAGATAAATCATCTGATGAGATAGAAAAAGTATCACCATCTTTAACTTGAGGAATTTGAGGAAAATCATCACTTGGTATAGTTTTTATCTTTGCCGTCCCTCTTTCAGACACAACACTTAGAGTGTTTTCCACAACTTCAAGCACAATATTTTTATCACCTATATTAGAAAGAAAGGATTTTAAGATCCCGCCAGACAAAGCAACACTTCCTTTTTCAAAAACCTTCCCAGCTACAGGAATTTCTATTCCCAAATCAAGGTTTGTGGCTTTTACAAAAACCTGATCAGTTGATGCGTCCAAAACAATAGATGAGAGTATGGGTAAAGAAACATGCTTTCCAGCAACTCTTTCTGCAAAACCGACAGCTCCAAGTAATTTCTCTCTTATTATTTCTATTTTCATATTTATAATTTTAAGTCTATTACAAGATATGTGGATAA
Source organism: Patescibacteria group bacterium (assembly GCA_030917145.1). Lineage (GTDB taxonomy): Bacteria > Patescibacteriota > Minisyncoccia > Phycocordibacterales > CAIRYW01 > JAUPVJ01. Next base: position 10,274 of record JAUPVJ010000070.1, on the reverse strand, counting down.
CTGGATAACTTCATTTTAATGTTTATTTTTAAGTGTTTTTTAGCAATTATTTTTCTTTTTTGCTGTGGAAAACCTCGGGTTTGTTTTATTTGATTAAAAGTTATTCACCTGCTTCCTCTAATTATAAGTCACTTTTCCACAGACTTATCCCCAGTTTATATCATTGCTCGTATCTGATTTATCTCTTGGAGAAGACTGGCGTCGTTTTTCAGGTCGTTTTTAACCTTTTCGCATGAATGGATCACTGTTGTGTGGTCTCTTCCTCCTAGTTTTTGACCGATGGACGGGTATGAGATGCTGAAATCCTCTCTAAGTAGGTACATTACTACCTGTCTTGGTTTTACAACCTCCTTCTTCCTTGATTTGTTTGTTATCTCCCCTTCCTGAATATCGTAAAATTTAGCCACAACTTTAACCACCTCTTTTACAGATATGTTTTTTATAGGTTTTGCCGTGTCCTTAATTAGGTGTTTTATATCGTTTATATCAAGGTCTTTTCCTTTTAGGTTGGTTTGACACACTATACTGTTTAAAACCCCCTCAATCTCTCGAATATTGCCTTCCACAGCGCTTGCAAGGTAGTCGATAGCCTCGTCTTTTAGGAAAAACTTTCTTTGGGATAGTTTGTTTTTTATGATCGCTGTTCTTGATTCGTAGTCAGGTGCTGGGATATCCACAATCATTCCAGATACAAAACGCGACTTCAGTCTGTCTTCTAGATCTTCTATGTAATTTGGGTGTTGGTCTGAGGAAAATACAATTTGTTTGCCGTTTTCGTATAGATCGTTGAAAAGGTGGAAAAGCTCCTCTTGAGTCTTCTCTTTTTTGGCCAAGAATTGGATATCATCCATAATAAAAAGATCGTATTTTTTATATTTATCCTTAAAAGCGCTTATTTTTCCCTCTTGTACTGCCTGACTGTATTCATTGTAAAATTTCTCAGACGCTAAGTAGAAAACTTTTTTATTTGGATTTTCTTTTTTTATATGGTTTCCAATTGCTTGCAGTAGGTGGGTCTTCCCTCTCCCTGTGTCTCCGTAGAAGAAAAGTGGGTTATAGGAAGCTGGTTTTGTAATTACAGCTTGGGCAGCGGCGTGCGCTAGCTCATTGAAAGGGCCAATTACAAAAGTTTCAAATGTGTATCTTGGGTTTAGGTTGTCGTCTTTGTTGATGTAAAGATCTGAAAGAGGAAGGGATTCGTGCATTTCCTGCTCTTTTTTAGCTTTTTCGTCTATTTTTCTACGAGATTCATCTTTTACAATTGTGTATTCAACACCACGCACTCCAGAATCTGCGTCACGCAATGATTTTAATATTGGTTTGTGATATTTGTTTCCAAGCCAATCTTTTACGAAAGCGTTTGGAACTCCTATGTACACAACCCCCTCTTCTACTTTTAAAAGAAAAGTATCTTTAAACCAAGTAGTAAAATTAGCTTTAGAAACAGTAAGTTCAATCTCAGTTAAAACTTTTTGCCATAAGATTTCTTTGTTTTCCATAAGTTTTATCTATTATAGTTTAGTTAAATAGTTCGTCGACTTCAACAATGTCCATAAGTATGTTGATAACATGTGGAAAACTTATTTTGGGAGAGAAACTCTTCCCTCCCTTCATTTTTTTAAAGCCCTGTGCTAGTATGTTCCTACTATGTCAAGAACATACCAACCAAAAAAACGAAAAAGAGCTAAATCTGTTGGATTTAGGGGTAAAAGCGCAAGAACTCTTCAAGCGCGTCGAAGAAAGGGCCGAAAGAAGCTTACTACTGTTTAATTTGTCCTTATGCCTAGAAATAACAGGCTTACTAAGGAAGAAATTGAAGAAGTGCTTTCAAAAGGGAGAAGATCTAATTTCTCTCTTTTTTCTGTTTCTTGGCTCCCAAACACTGAAAAAACAACAAAATTTGCCTTTGTGGTCTCAAAAAAACAATATAAACAGGCAGTTTTAAGGAATAAAGCAAAACGAAGGCTTCGGGAGTGTGCAAGAAAGACTCATTTTGGGCCTGGAAAATATATCTTTTTTGCTAAAAACACCATAAACGAAGCCATTTTCTCTGATTTAAAAAAAGAAGTTGAAAAAGCTGGAGTAGAACTAAAGTAGTCTGTTTTGTTTACTATTAAACTACGGTAGAATAGCTGTATGTCATATATATTTAACACTTTTTTTTACAACCCACTTTACAATGCATTAGTTGGAATTATTGATCTTGTCCCCCACCAGGACGCCGGTGTGGGAGTGGTTTTACTTACGATTCTTGTAAGTGTTCTGCTTTTTGGTGTTTCTAAGAAAGCCATCAGGACTCAAATTAAACTAAAAGAGATCGAGCCAGAGATAAAAAGAATAAAAGAAAATTATAAAGACAAAAAAGAGGAGCAAGCGCGCCTTATGATTGATCTTTACAAGAAACATAGTATTAATCCTTTTTCTTTGATTTTCTTTGTTTTAATTCAAATTCCAATTCTTATCGCTCTGTATTATATTTTTTGGAAAGGAGGTCTTCCTATGATTAAAACAGATATTTTGTACTCTTTTGTGCCGGTTCCACAAAATGTTTCAATGAATTTTCTTGGTATTTTGGATATTACACAAAAAAGCATTGTTTTAGCTGTAATTTCTGGTATTACTCAGTTTATTCAAGCTTATGTAGCAACACCAAATCTTAAAACACCAGAAAAAGATCCTAAAGATAGGACTTTTGGAGACGACTTTCAAAAATCTTTGCATATGCAAATGAAGTACGTTTTTCCTGTGGTAATTGGGGTTATCGGAGCAACTCTCCCGGCCGCCCTCCCTCTTTATTGGTCAACACGAAATATTTTTATGACAGTTCAAGAGATTTTTGTTAAAAGAAGTCTTAAGAAAAGTAAATAGTTGACTAAGCTAAAAGGCTGAGTAGTATTGGTAGTATGAGTGAGAAAATAATCAATTTAGTAAAAGATTTGACTCTAAAAATCGGCGTTAATGACGCGGTTGTTTCTGTGGAAGACAAAGACGGGTCTTTCAGAATTAGTATAGAAACTCGTGACGAGTTCTCTCTTGTGGGTAGAGAAAATGAAAAATACGAAGCCTTTTCTCACCTTTTAAAACGAATGCTCGCAAAAATGTTTGGCGAAGAATCAAGGTTTTTTATAGATGTAAACGGAGCTTTGGCTAGAGCAGAAAATCAGCTTGTTTCAAAAGCAAAAATGATTGCTGAGAGAGCTAAGAATTTCAAAGTAGACGTAGAAATGGAAGGTCTTTCTTCTTACGAAAGAAGAATTGTGCACGCAGCTTTGGATGGGATACCTGGTATAAAAACTGAATCTCGAGGAGAAGGAAAAGGAAGAAAGCTTGTTGTTAGGTTTGTTCCCCAAGGAGAATCTGCTGATTTTGATATTTTAGATACGAAGATTTGATTTTCGCACTACGAAAATCATCCCGCAAGAATTTCTATAGCGAAGCTTTAGAAATTTTGTGGGACTGATCCTAAATTCTTGGAGTACTAGTCGCCTCTATTATTTTTTCTCCCCCTAAGTAAATGGCCCAGAGACTGAGGTCTTTTTTGTTTGTGAAAATTAAGTACTTGTCGTCGTTTGAGAGAATTGGGTTTATAGCGTCTATTTGTGCCCCTGCTTCGCTCACAGGGCTTGATATAAGGTTTGTCTGTCCTGTGGGAGCACTTATGTTCCAAAGGTTGTCACTAAAAGAAATTGCTCCAAGATACCACCCTTCTGGGTATGTTGAATTCTCTATGTTTGACGGAACAAAACAAAATATAGAAACTTTGTCGGTTTTACCCCAAGTACATTTTTCTGGAAAAGTTCTAAGCGACAGAGATGTTTCAGTTTGATCTTTTGGATTGAATATTGAAAGCAAAGGTCTTTGTCCTCCGGTGCCAAGCAAATGGTAAGAAAGATCTGTAGAAGAAAGTATTGTGAGTCCGGTTTTATTTCCAATTATTTTTGAAAGCGCTCCGGTGCCAGAATTTAATAAATAAGAAAATCCAGGGGAAAATCCAGAAGGTTTCGTAGAGAGTGTGATTCTTCCAGTTTCCTGCCAAGACAAAAGCCATTGTTTTAGATCTGATTCAAAAACGGTTGCAGAAGTAACACCGTCTAAGCTACTAACCACAACCTTTGACCCTGTGTTTGTGTTTATTAAATAAGCTATTTTTGTTTTGTCTGGGGAAAGACTAACTTCCTTTATATTTGTAGGTAAAAGAGTTAGTTTTGCATCTTTTAACATTAATTCCTCAGGAGTTGTGGAAGCATTTCGTATTCTGTCAGTAAGAGCAATAGAGTAAGTTTTAATTACCTCATTATCACTACTTAAAAATCTAGTGATTATTGTTTTTGCATCTCTTGAAAAAAGAGCTTCGTGAATTTTTGGAATTGTAGTGTTTGAAATTTTGTTTTTTGAATTTGAGTTGTACGCAAGGTCAAATACGTGCCCTGTTGCTCTATCCATGAAACGAGCAACATAAACTTTTTGATTGAACTTTTTTCCATCTGGAGTTGTGGAAGAAACTGTTGTTTCTATAATTGTTGCTCCAGAAACAGGGTCTTTAGATATAAGGCGCAGTCTCGGTACTACCCTTTCATTTTCTGTTGTGGTGGAAACTGTTATGTCTATTCCTATGCTCTCCCCTACCTCTTCTGTTGTGCTTGAAACATCACCGTTATTTTTTTCATTGTTAAAGACTGGAAAAATATCAGAAACTCTCTCAGAAAATGGTTGATTTACAACTTCTGGGTTTCTTTTTTCTTGGTATTTAAAAAGGAAAAAAAGAATTCCTCCAAGAATTAAAATTAAAATGATCAGCCCAAAAATAATCTTTCTTAACATTGTTTTATTTTACCACCACTTCCCTTTTTTTTGTTAGTTACTATATACAGAAAAATGAGGTGCAGAAATCCATTTACCTAAATTTTTAACACTAGAAGGTGGAATTCCCCCTGCTATTAGACGATCATAATCCGCTTTAGTTTTCACTTCATATACCGCTCTCAAACCAGAAGTTTGTGCAGAAGAAATGAATTTTTTTACATTTTCTACTGAATTTTCTACACCTCTAAAATTAGCGTCTATACAAGTACCGGTTTGGTGGCAAGCAGCTTTATGGTCTCTTGATGGTGGGTACGCCTCTGTGACTGCCCAGGTAATTCCATTTGCAGAAAGATTGTTTTGTAGGTCTTGAAGTCTACTTGCTATTGCAACGTCTATTTGTTTTCCTTTACTAGCAACATTAATACCACTTGGAATATCAACTTTATAACCCGCAGAGCTTTCACCAGGAATACCACCGTTGTTTGGTTGTTCTAATTCATATAAATCTCTTTCTTCAAAATTTGGATCATCAAGCACATCATCGATTGCGTTAGGTACACTTAATGTAAACTGATCCTCGGCACTCAGTCTCTCCTTCGCAGTTAACATATCAAAATCAACATCCAATATACTCTTATCAATCGTCGCAATGATCACATATGACCCTAAAGCAAGCATCAAACCAAACAAAGCAGACTGAATCCTCTCCTTTCCTTCCTCTTTATGCCCCCAAGCATCGGTTGTCATATACTCCACTCCTCCCCAAATCACCATGAGTACTGCTAAGAGTGTTGCAATCCCAACACCTAGTCTATACATATTTGCTATGTAGGCTTCTAGTCCTGCACTAACAGTTCCTTCTGTGACGTAACCTTCGATGGGAGCGAGAGGTACATAAGCCCTTGTTATTTCAAACGAAAACATAATAAAAAACAAAGAAAAAAGTATTATAATGTTTTTTTTATTTACTATTTTCATCTTAATTGCTTAAATGTGTAGATTTTATATCAGCAATGACTTTTGATTTTTGTGCATCAGAAAGAGATGTAAACTTTGCCCCTGTATATCTGACAACCTGGACATCTTGGTATGTATTTCCTACTTGTTTATTACTGTAAAAATCAACCACAGGAGCTTTTCCTTGAGAAGCTTTTCTAGATACCACAGCGCTCCCTGTGTCCCCAGCGATGTATACTCTTTTTCCTTCCGATGTGTTTAAAATTATTGCACTTCCGTAAGGGATCAGAGATGGATCTACAGCTGCTACTCCCACGGTGTTGTTGTCGGCTGCCCTAAGAGGAATACCGGTTGAAGATTCTCCAGCGTCGGTCCATTTGTCACTATATTTTTCTCCAGCGTAGTAGTAAGTACTTCTAACGTTTTTCATTCCATCTGAAACGAAAGAGTTCCCAGTATAAAAGTCTGAATCAGGATCAGGTAATGATGTACCCCAAGCACCTTGTGGTCTTGAATCTTTCATAAATTCATCTCGAGTTTGCCCTGGCACGCTTAAACTAAATTGATCCTCTACACTTAATCGATCTTCTGCACTCAAAATATCAAAATCAACATCCAATATACTCTTATCAATCGTCGCAATGATCACATATGACCCCAAAGCAAGCATTAAACCAAACAAAGCAGACTGAATTCTCTCCTTCCCTTCCTCTTTATGCCCCCAAGCATCGGTTGTCATGTACTCCACTCCTCCCCAAATCACCATGAGTACTGCTAAGAGTGTTGCAATCCCAACACCTAGTCTATACATATTTGCTATGTAAGCTTCGAGCCCTGCGCCAACGGTACCCTGTGTTACGTAACCTTCGATGGGAGCCAGCGGTACATAATCAACAGCAAAAACAAGCAAAGGTGTTAAAAAACTAGTTAATATTGAAAGAAAAAGATTTTTTTTCATCCCGTTAGAAAAAATTAAACATGTGCTTTTTATTTTTATAATCTTTAATTTGGTTTTTTCTTTCATAAATCATTATCTGTAATTACTAAAATTTTTCTAACGGGATTAAAACTCAAAATTCTTTTTTGGTGATGAAAAATTAAAAAATGCCCCAACTCTTGATTCCTGAACAATATTTACTAAGCTATTTACCCGCACACTTACTTTAGATTTTCCAGAGGTACCCTCTGTGTTTTTAAGTATTAAGTTTGATTGTTCTTGGGGTAAGAATATTTCTTCATCGTTTTGGCTCCAAACATATTTCATTGAAGCGCCGTCTTTTGATTCAGTTGAAAAGAAATATGGGTAAACTAGAATATTCTTTTCCTCAGAGTCAAAGTTGTAATTATTTACAATCGCTTTGTTAAAAAGAACACCTAAACTTGCGTTTTCTTCATAAAGTACGGCCTGAGGATTTCTTTCAAACAAGACAACTTCTGCTTTTGCTTTTTTACCACTAGCGCTTTCCGCCTCAACTCCAATAATCTCATCGTTTAAAAGTATTGAGTCTTTAAATTTAAAAGTTTTTTTTCCAAAACCGCTTTCACTACCAAGCACTGTGTTGTTTTTTGACCATTTATAAATAGTGTTTGCTGTACTCCCTCTTACTCCACCTTCTATGATGTTTGGGATAGCTGAAACGGTGATGTTTGACTGCGAAGTAAACCATGATTTTCCTTTATAAAATGGAGGAGTGTAGGTGTCTGTTTCCCAGATAAGATCAACTTCTCCTGGAAAAATTTCTACTCTTTTTGTAATCTCAAAACCTTCAATTGGCTGTATTGTTGCGATTACAACGGTAAGTTTTCCTGAATTTCCAGATTTCAAAGAGAGTTTTCTGTCACCAACTCCGCTTTTTACCACAGCACCATTTACTTTCCATGTAATTTTTGCCCTATTTAAATCAGTACCATAAGCTTCGAGGAGTATTTCTACGTCTTCGTTTGGTCCTGGTGTTTGAGGTGTTGTTTTTATATAAACTTGTTCTTCCAGTCCTGAAACTTCAGATGGAATAGATTGGGCGTTAACTACAAAAAAGCTTCCTAAAAATATAAAAATAGTTAGCAAGAAAAATGAAATTTTCATAACTATGATTATAACATTATTTTTTATTTAAATTTCAATTATTTATTCTTGAGATTTTATCTTGCTTGGTTCTTGTTGTGCCAATTCATTGTTTTGTAAGATAGGTTCTATCCTAGCGTTCTTGTTTGTTGTTTTGTTTTGAGCATTGATTGTTTGTCTCTGGTTTATTTGCCGTCTGTTTTTAGGTATAAAGTTTCTAAAATTTTTTCCGACCTCACTCCCAATACCTTGAGTACTCAAAGCTTTTGTGGGGTTTTTTAATATACTTACCCCTGTTTTTTCTTCTATTCTGATTGATACTATTATTACAACGACGGCTGTAATGATGCTTGGAAATGCTTGGATTGCTGGGAAAAATTCAGCTATAACTGAAATAACTACAGGAACCAACCTTTTTAAGTTCATAAGACCAAAACCCTTCCCCCAAAGATATAATGAGGCAAATATCCAAAAGGTTGGCCCAACAATATTACCAACAAAAGGGATTAAACTTAGAGCATCAGCAACAATCGCTGTGGGTACTAAAACCGTTATTAAATCACCAACCTTACTTGAATTTTTTTGGTTTTCTACCATTTATATTCCGGCACCCCCCTCCCTTCTTTTTTGCTCTTTCATTGCTAAAACCTGAGCTGGGTCAGAAGTGATGATTTGATCTTCTGTGTAAGAAGCGATAACTTTGATTGCTACGTGTTTAAGTCCTGCGAAAAAGATCCCCTCTCCTACATCAGACTCTAATAGAAGGTATTTTTCTTCATCTGTGAGGTTAAAAGTTCTCTGCACACTATCAATTGCTGAAGGAGATTGTTTAAGGAGTACTTGAATAGATGAGTTTGTGATGATAGGAAGTCCGTACTGGCTTTTCAAAAAGTCTTCCACGTCTTGAGTGATTGTAGAAAGTGCAAGGTAGTATTTTCGTCCTCTTTTTGCAAGACCAAGAAGGAAAGAGGCTGTGTCGTCTGACTTCATCATCCACCATGCCTCATCGATTACGAGGAGCCTTTTCTTTAACTTTTGTCGTACCGCACTCCAGATGTAGTGAGTTACTATGTACATGGCAACAGACTTTAGTTCGTCTTCCATGTCTCGAAGTGAAAACACTACGAATTTTTTATTGATATCTACGTTTGTGGGTTTGTTTATAAATCCAGACCAAGTTCCTTTTGTGTATTTCTCTAGTCTTTGTACTAAAGATCCTCCCCCATCCATACCAGCAAGCACGAGCTCAAAGTCTGAAAGAAGTGGTGGATCAACTGTTGTAAAGTTTGTCTCCGGTGTTATGTCTTTTAAAGCGTAGGTTTCAGTGATTGCTCGGTCAATGATTGCATCTTCTTCTGGGGTAAGTCCTCCAAGCATGATTCGGAAAAGCCCTACAAGGTTGATGATGTGAGAGCGCAAAACATCTGCTCCTGATTCGTCTTCTCTTGCTCCTGGAAGGTCAAAAGGGTTGATGTGGTGCTCAGAAGTTAGAGAGATGTTGAAATACCTCCCTCCTGTCGCTTCTGCCATGTACTCGTATTCTTTTTCTGGGTCAATTACGATTACATCTACATCAAACATTAGACTTCGCAAAATTTCGAGTTTTGTAAAATAACTTTTTCCTGCTCCGGCTTTTGCAAAAGTTACAGAGTTGTAGTTTTCAAGAGAAAATCTATCAAAAAGAATAAGGGAAGAGTTGTGACGGTTTACTCCATAAAGAATTCCCTTGTCGGATGTAAGGTCAAAAGAAATAAATGGGAAAATACTTGAAAGTGGAGAAGAGTTTAGTTTTGAGTGTACAGAAAGCTCATCGTTTAGTAGTGGGATTACACTTCGGAAACCTTGTTCTTGTTGGAAAAGAGAAGGTTTCAGGTAAACAAGTCGAGATTCTAAAATAGATTTTATTTCAGACTCTAATTTGTCTAATTCTTCGTTGGTGTCAGCATAAAGAGTAATGTATAGTCCTACATCAAAAAGTCTTTCCTGTGCTTGTTGTAGTTGATCACGAAGGCTTTCTAGGTCTTGGTACGCAGTATCAAGCATTGGGTCACGCACAAGCCCTTTACTTTCTCTTGTTGCGATCTGGCTTTGTACTTCAGCTACCTTTTTTTGAAATTGTTTTAAAATTTGAGCCGTGTCGATTGGGTGGATGAATATAGAAATATCATAAATTTTGTCTAGGTTTATGATTGGAGCGAACCAACTTTCTGTAAGAAAGCGAGGGTAAGAAATTACAAAAAAAGTACGAGCAATTTTGTCTCCAAGGTTTAATTCTCTAGGTGTGATTTTTAAAGCAGATGGAGCTATAACGTCTTTTAGCTCCAAGACACCAGCATTGTATATTTCACTAGGTAAAATAGCTGTAATCGGTGATTCTTTTGGTTGCTCTTCTTTTCCTAAAAATTTTCCAATAAGTGACATTTTTTTGTAATAATTAGTTCTTTTAGTGTTT
>JAUPVJ010000069.1 GCA_030917145.1 Patescibacteria group bacterium | reverse complement strand
GGAAGATGTGCTTGGTGTTTTTGATATGTATACTAAAAAAGGTTAGAGAAATGACAACAAGAATCTCTAAGCAATACTTTTTCAAAAGAGTAAAAGTGAGAAATAGCTTTAAGGATAGCTCCAGTAAAAGACACGTGAAGCGCTTAACCAGGACGTCCTCGAGACTACACCAGAAGACATATAAATATGTCCCATTGCTTAGAGATTCGTGCTGTGACTCCTCTCTAAATTACATGCCCGCACTAAAAAACACCAAGGTCTCGCCTTTTTTCTAATGTTTTTTTTCGCGGAGGAAATTTAAACGAACAGTAGTATCCTAGCATACCTTGTCTCCAATGTCAATGGGTCTCTCCGAAAATACTATTTTAAAAACACTCATAAAATTCTGCTGAATTTTTGCTCTGCTCGCCTCGGTCAGACTGTGCAAGGTTTTTAAAATAGTATTTTCTTCGTTTAGGTGTAAATAAGACCATCAAAATGGTATAGTTTTGCGTGATATAATTATTTTATGAGTAGCTCACAAAACAAAAACAACACTGGGACTGACGGGAATGAAAGAGTGCTCGACCAAGCACTACGCCCTTCTACATGGGACGAATATATCGGCCAGGAAGCAATCAAAAAAAATCTTTCAATACTTCTTTCTGCAGCTAAAGAAAGAAATCAAATCCCTGAGCATATTCTTTTTTATGGCCCACCAGGACTTGGAAAAACCACAATTGCACACCTGATCGCAAAAGAAACAGGAAGCCAGATGAAAGCAACCTCAGGCCCTGCGATTGAAAAAGTTGGTGACCTCGCTTCGATTCTTACAAACCTTTCTTCTGGAGATATTCTTTTTATCGACGAAATTCACAGACTAAATAAAACAATTGAAGAGGTGCTCTACCCCGCGATGGAGTCAGGAGTACTTGATATAATCATTGGAAAAGGACCAAGTGCTCGCACAATCCAACTAGAACTCCCTGCTTTTACAATGATTGGAGCAACAACAAGAATTGCAATGATTTCCTCCCCTCTTCGATCTAGGTTTTCTGGAGGTGTGCATAAAATGGAATTTTACACAGAAGATGAAATTGGAAAAATTATTTCTAGATCATCAAGTATTATTGGGATCGAGGTAGAAAAAGAAGCTGTAAAAGAAATTGCAAAAAGAAGTAGAATGACCCCACGTACCGCAAACTACCTTTTAAAAAGAGCTCGAGACTTCGCACAAATTCAAAAAAGTTCTATTTCAAATAAAATAGTAAGCGAGGCTCTTTCTCTTTTAGGTGTAGACGAAATGGGACTTGTTGAATCTGACAGAAAACTACTTCAAACAATAATTGAAAAATTTGGAGGAGGACCTGTAGGACTTAACACTCTTTCCGCCTCCCTTTCGGAAGAAGAGGCAACAATCGAGGAATTTCACGAGCCATATCTCTTACAATTAGGATTCATAGAGAGAACCCCAAGAGGAAGAATCGCGACCCAAAAAGCTTACACGCACTTAAATATAGAGTACCCAATAGAAAATAATTAAAAGTTTTAATTAAAAAATATGTCAGGACATAGCAAATGGTCACAAATAAAAAGACAAAAAGGAGTTAGTGATGCTAAGAAAAGTAAAGTTTTTACAAAACACGCAAGACTAATCTCTGTTGAATCTAAAAAATCAAAAGGGATAATGTCTGCTTCCTTGCAATCCGCTGTTGAAAACGCAAAAAGAGACAATGTACCAAAAGATGTAATTGAACGAGCGATCAAAAAAGGAAATGAGGCGGGTGGAGAAAGTTTTGAAGAGATTACATATGAATGTTACGGTCCTGGAGGTTCAGCGATTATCATTGAAGCACAAACTTCAAATAGAAATAAAGCGGCTCAAGAAATAAAACACATTCTTTCTAAAAACGGATTTACTCTTGCAAGTCCCGGAAGTGCATCTTGGGCTTTTAAAAAACAACTACCTACCCCGGAAAACGGAAACTTAAAATGGGTTCCAGAAACTACGGTTCCACTCAGTGACCCTGACCTTGAAATACTTTCAAAAATTGTTGATGAGTTAGAAGAAAACGAAGAGGTGGAAGAAGTTTATACAAACGCGGAATAAAATTATGCGTATTTTAGCAATAGATCCCGGATATGACAGACTTGGAATTGCTGTTTTAGAAAAAGAAAAAGGCCAGAAAGAAACTTTGGTTTTTTCGAGTTGCCACCAAACAGACAAAAAACTTTCTCACGAGGAAAGACTTCTTTCAATTGGTCTTGAAATAGAAAGGGTTATTTTAAAGTGGAAACCTGAGGCCTTAGCAATCGAAAACTTATTTTTAGCTACAAACCAAAAGACAGCTATGAAGGTTTCCGAAGCAAAAGGTGTAATTTTGTTTGTAGCTTCAAAAGAAAATTTAAAAGTATTTGAATTTTCTCCTCCTCAAATCAAACTAGCAGTTTCTGGAGACGGCAGAGCTGACAAAAAAGCAATCATAAGAATGATTCCCCTCTTAATACACACTCCAAAAAAAATTGAACTCGATGATGAATACGACGCAATCGCTGTGGGACTGACTTTTTTTGCTATTGTAAAATAACACTTTTCAAAGAAAACCGTTTTCCCCAGAAAGAAATGTTTGCATTTTTTTATGAGCTTTGGTACAAATGTGAATGTAAGTATTTTTCCGAAATTAAAAGTAAATAAATACAAAAAAATGAGTGACGATGATCTACGAGATCCTTTTTTGGATCCAGCAACAGATGACGACATAGATGTTCCAAAAGATGAGGTTTTGGATATTGAAGAAGAGGAAGACGATAGTTTGTGGGAAGACGAAGAATAAAAGAAAATCCGACCAAAGGTCGGATTTTCTTTTTAAACTATTTTTATAAAATGTTTTTTTCCTATTTTATATTTTTCTCCTTTTTTGGCTACAAACCTTATGTCAGTAACTTTTTCTCCTGAAATCAAACTTGTTACACCCCCCTCTTTTACAAGTCTTGCAAATTCACCTTTTGAACTTAATATCTTTTCTGAAACCAAGATCTCACTTAGAACTTCTGCTTCGTTTATTTTTATTTCCTTAAAGTTTTCTTCTTTTATATCTTTATCTGAAAAAGTACTAACAAAAGCTTCTTTGGCTTTTTTAGCATTTTTTGGTCCGTGGTAAATTGAGACAATTTCCTCGGCTAAAATTATTTTTATATCTCTTGGGTTTGAGCCATTTTGTAGAGAATCTTCATGTTTTTTGATTTCTTCTAGCGTTAGTCTTGTACAATCTCGTAAAAGTGGAGCAATGAATCCATCTCCAAGTGACATAATTTTTCCAAACATTTCATTTGGTGATTCTAATAGTCCTACGTAGTTACCCTCACTCTTGCTCATTTTTTTACCGGTTTTTGAATCTACCACAAGCTCTGTGGTGATCACGAATTTTTCTTTATTTTTTATTTTTCTAAGAAGTGTACGTCCAGCCAACATATTAAAGGTTTGGTCAGTGCCACCGATTTCTAGGTCAACATCTAACGCAACAGAATCGTACCCTTGCATAAGCGGGTACATAAATTCATGAAGATAAATTGGTTTGTTTTCTTTAAGCCTCTGCGCAAACATGTCCCGCTCAATCATTTGTTGCACTGTAAAATTAGAAGAAAGCTCAACAACATCTTTAAAGGTCAGCTTTGAAAGCCATGTGCTATTTTTTACCACCTTAGCTTTCTTAGAAAACATTTCAAGTGGAATTATCGGGTTGATTTGTTTTTTCCAAGTTTTTAGATTTTCTTCTACTTGTTTTTTTGAAAGTGAAACCCGAGCACTTCCTTTGTCTGTCGGATCACCTATCATTGCAGTAAAATCACCAAAAAGAATAATTACCTCATGCCCAAGCTTCATAAATTTTTCCAAAAGAAGATAGTTTTTTGAATGTCCAATATGAAGATCTTTTCC
>JAUPVJ010000068.1 GCA_030917145.1 Patescibacteria group bacterium | reverse complement strand
AAATTAAAGTTAAATTATTATGTCAAAATTCGATTCATTTATTGCTGATCTAGACAGCGCGTCAGTTCTAGAACTAAACGATTTGGTGAAAGCTATCGAGGAAAAGTTTGGTGTTTCTGCTGCTGCGGTTTCTGCAGCTCCTGCAGCTGCTGTAGCTGCTGCTGATGAGCAATCAAGCTTTAACCTAGAGCTTACAGATGCTGGAGCAAACAAAATTGCTGTTATCAAAATTGTAAAAGAAGTTCTTGGACTTGGACTTGCTGAAGCTAAGGGTGCTGTAGACGCTGCCCCTAAAGTGATCAAAGAAGGTCTAAAGAAAGAAGAAGCTGAAGAACTTAAGAAGAAAATTGAGGAAGCAGGAGGCAAAGTTACATTAAAGTAATAGGAATTACTTTAAAATGTAACTTTGAGCCGGAGCGCGACGGCGCGAGGCGGGGTCGCGCACGTTTCTAGCAAGAAACGATGCGTGACAAGTTGCTTTAAAATAATTTGGGCCGGCATGGCTTTGTGAGCGACGGCGAATAAAGAACATGTGGGCAAGGTTACATTAGTTTTATTGGGGCGAAGCCACAATAAAATTTGTGATCGAAGGAAGGTAACACTAAAATATCCCCCGTTTGGCCCATGGCCAAACGGGGCTTTTTTCTCTCCTGTCTTATGTTAAAATCAGTATATGGAAACCTTAGAAAAAATCTTCGGCAGTCAGCACAAAGCAAAAGTCATGAAGCTTTTTTTGTTTAATCCGCTTGCAACTTTTGATCTTGAAACTGTGGTAAAGAGAGTGAAAGGTAGAGCTCCAAATATCCGAAAAGAATTAAATTCTCTAGAAAAGATAAAACTTGTAAAGAAAAAAGAAACTCGAAACATCAAAGGGCGCAAAGTTGCTGGGTTTGTACTAAATCAAAGCTTCTCTCACATTGGCCCTCTTCAAGATTTTTTACTCAAAGTTTCTCCTTTTACAAACCTTGAGCTTGTACGAAAGCTTGGCGGTGCTGGAAGATTAAAACTTGTGGTAATCTCCGGAGTCTTTTTAAATGATTCAGATGCTCGAGTAGATATTTTGGTAGTGGGGGACAAGGTAAAGAAAAATGTTCTCGAAAAAATTTTGGTTGAAGTAGAAGCAGATTTAGGTCGTGAGATAAAATACGCTGTGATGGATAGTGGAGATTTTGAATATAGACTAAGTATAGGGGACAAACTAGTGCGAGACATCTTTGATTATCGGCACGAGATCATTTTCAACAAGATTGGACTTGTGGATTAGCTCACTACTTTTTAGGGCCTGTTTTGATATAATTAGGGTAGGAGTTCTCTCTTATTAAAAGCTAATTTTATTTATATGGCATTTCAAGAAACAGGTTTAGTGCTAAGTGATGCGTTTACAAATCTTTGGTTTGGTATAGTTTCGTTTATTCCAAATCTAGTGATTGCCCTTGTGATCCTAATCGCGGGGTGGATTATTGGAGCTTTGGTTGGAAAAGTAATTGAGCAAATTTTTACAGGAGCAAAAGTCGACATTGCGCTTAGAAGAACTGGAGTTGATGAGACTCTTTCAAAAGCGGGGATCGTTTTGAATTCTGGAAAATTTGTAGGAGGTCTTGTGAAGTGGTTTGTGGTCGTAGCGTTTCTAATTGCATCTTTTGATGTACTTAGACTTTCTCAAGTAAATGAATTTTTGAAAGGGGTAGTGATCGGGTACCTTCCGCAAGTGATTGCAGCGGTTTTGATCCTACTTGTTGCGGTTGTAATAGGGGATGCTGTAGCAAAGCTTGTAAGAAGCTCAGCGAAAGCGGCGGAACTTAAAGGAGCTAATCTTTTAGGAGCAGTTTCTAAGTGGGTAATCTGGGTAGTAGGTGCTCTTGCAGCTTTAGACCAACTAGGTATTGGACAAGCTGTTTTGCAGACTCTTTTCACGGGAATTGTGGTCGCTTTGTCACTTGCTTTTGGGCTTTCTTTTGGTCTTGGGGGCCAAGCGGCTGCTAGTTCTGCGATTGAAAAAATCAAGCGAGAAATCGCAGATAAACAATAGGCGTTTTTTCTTTAAAAATCGACTAATTTGACCAGCAAAATCCCCTTAAAAAACAAGGGGATTTTGCTTATTTAGGGGTTTTAAAAGAAAAGGGTGAAAAAGTTTGACAAAGGCATTCGGGAGAGTATAATACCAAAGTTCCCTAAAGATATGTTAAAAAACCTTTATTTAAAGCGGAAATAGGAAATCACAACCTGTGTATTTCTTAGTACCGCCGAAAAGCGGTTTTTTTGTCCAGAAACGCTACACTTTGAAAAAAGAATCCTGTCCTAGAATGTGTTTTACGACGGAGGTCGTAACCACGGGTCTTTTCGACACCTAGAGACAGTAGTACATGTTTAAAATACTAGTAGTATTTTAAATTGTACGACTCTTAAAATTTTTCAAGAGAAATTTTAAGAGAGCTTGAGTAACTCTAACTAACCATTAGACGAAAAAGCGCAGGAAAACAAAATTAAACAATTGCGGTTTTTATATTTCCTAATAGGAAATATTAAGAGTATATGGTGGATGCCTTGACTATAGTGAGGCGATGAAGGACGCGAGCTGACGGCGATACGCGACGGTGAGGTGTCTAGCGACCTTTGACCCGTTGATGTCCGAATGGGGAAACCCCTCTCTTTTAAGAGAGACCTTGGTATTTTTAACCAAGGTGCACACCCAGGGAAGTAAAACATTTCAGTACCTGGTGGAAAAGAAACTAATAAGTATTTCGTTAGTAGCGGCGAGCGAAAACGAAGAAGCCCAAACTAGCATTTTTTACTTCTGTGTATTTTTACACAGAAGCAAGAAATGTTGGGGTTGTAAGATTAGCACCGTCTTTAAGACTAAAAAGTTACAAATTGTTTGGTTAGGAGAATCTTTTGGAAAGAAGAACCCTAGTGGGTAACAGTCCCGTAACCGAAAACTAAACAACTTTTATGCTAATTCTTGAGTACCTCGAGACACGAATGGCTCGAGGGAATCTGCCGGAACTAACCGGTAAGGCTAAATACTCCTATAGATCGATAGTGAACAAGTACCGTGAGGGAAAGGTGAAAAGAACCCCGGTGAGGGGAGTGAAATAGAACCTGAAACCG
>JAUPVJ010000067.1 GCA_030917145.1 Patescibacteria group bacterium | reverse complement strand
TTTAAAATTTTCTGCTATTTTTGCACTACAAAAATCATGCAGAAAGATTTTAAATAGCGAAGCTGTTTAAAATTTTCTGCTATTTTTGCACTACAAAAATTTTCTGCTATTTTTGACCTAGTGCTTTTCTCTGGAACAAAAAAAACACCTCGCTTTCGCGAGGTGTTTTTAAGAGATTAAACTCTTTTTACGTCTACAGCACTCATTCCTTTTGGAGAATCTTCTGTCTCGAAAGAAACGTTGTCTCCTTCTCGAAGTTCATCAAATGCTACACCTACAAGAGAGTTACTGTGAAAGAATAAATCCTTTCCCATTCCTTCTGCTGTGATGAAGCCGAAACCTTTGTCTGTAAGCTTTTTTATTGTACCAGTCATTGAAGCTTGTTGCTTATTACTAAAACGAAAATAAAGATAAATACGATCGACTCCTTTTTAAACTATAACCTTTATGCCTCAATAGTATACTATTTTTTTGAGAAAGTCAACAGGTAAAAATGGGCCTTCTTATTTCAATTGTACTTACTTTTAGATTTGTTTTAGAAACTTGTTTACATCTTCTGAGGTTTTTAGAGGTATTTCAATAAAGAATGTTGTGCCTACTCCTTCAGTAGATTCAAATCGAATCTCTCCATTGTGAGCTTTGACGTATTTTTTTGTCATGTAAAGCCCGATACCGCTTCCAGTACTCAAGTGTGTACGAGCATTACTTGCTCTGTAAAACTCACCAAAGATTTTTTTCTGTTCTTTCTCGGGAATTCCCATTCCAGTGTCTCTTACTTTTATTTTTAAGTGTTTTTCAGAATTAACAATTTCAACATCAATTTCTTTCTTGTCTCCTTTGCTGTATTGAATTGCATTTTCGAGCAAGTTTTCAACTACAATTCGAAGTCGAACCAAATCTACTTCCGCGAATTTTTCTTTATCTAACTCTATTTTTGAAGTTAGATTTATACCGCTTCGTTTTGATCCGAGTGTGTATTTTTCCATTGTTTCTTTAAACATCTCCTCAACCTTGTCTAACTGCATTTTCTCTAAAGAGATTGTAAGTTTGTTGATGTCTAAAAGACTGATATCTAGAAGATTCACAGAGTGCATGACGGTTGTGTGTATAGAATCAATACTATTTTTTACTAGAAGTTTGTCCGCTTCTTCAAAATGAGTACCGTATTTTTCAAGTAAAATTTCAAGAACCCAACCATTACCAGTAAGGCCTGTTTTCATCTCGTGAGTGATCAGTGCGATTGTTTCATTTCTAAGTTTTTCGTTTTTTGTTAGCTTTTGTGTTTTTTTAATCTCGAAAATAAACATGGAGATCAAAACTCCGATTGTAACTGAAATTATTTTAGCAGGATCGACAACTTCGGCAGGTAAGGTGATCATCCCCGAAGTACACAGTGTCAAAAAAGCGCTAATTCCAGCTAAACCACCGATAATGTAGGTGCTAAGTCTTTCTATTATATCTGTCATAAATTATTTATATTGTTGGCGTGGTCTGAACTGGTGCTGTTTGGTTTTGTTTTTTACGAGCGTAAAAAAGAGTTCCAAGGATCATTACGGGTGCTAAAAACTGGAAGACAGAACTCACAAGCATTGCACCAGAGAGCATTGTTGCATTTGCAACAACACAACATGTTACCACTCCTCCTCCACCTCCAAGAGCTTTTGCTCTCAGCCATTTTTCTGTAGTTTTTAGGGCAAAAAGAATTATTGCTCCACCGACAACGATGCCGTTTACAACTAAGTCATACCAAAGAGTAAAGTGCATTAGTTCCATTTGTTTGATTTCGTCTTGCATAAACCATGCAAAGAGACCGAAAGCAACAATCAAAGAAAGTCTAAAAAGATTTTTTCGTGTATTTTCTGCAAACGGACTAAAGATAAATTTAAGCATGTAAGCCGAACCGATAAACACAGCAAGCCCAGCAAGGTTGCTCCATAGTAGATTCATTGTGTGCATTTCTACACCCATGAAAAACATGCTAAAAGCTTGGTAGACTAGAAAAGCCATCAAAGCCCCAACGAGCTCGTTTTTCTCTTCTTTGTAAGGCTTCAGTAAAAGCCAAGCGCACAAAAGGTAAAAAACTCCAGACAGCAACATTAAAAATATTTCTAGATGGAATCCAAAGACTAGAGGCCCCATCGATTCCATCATCATTCCGTGTTCCATTTCCATATAATTTAGTTTATATTACTAATAACTTGTAGTATCATTATATTATCAGTCAACATATAGACAAGAGTCTGTTTTTGGAGACTGGTGATAACTTTGATTTTAGAATTTATTTAAAAAACTGTATGGATCAAAATGTAAATGACGGTTCTGTAACTTCAGAAGTAAAATCACCACTTTCTGGAAAAAAAGTTTTGATTATTGAAGATGACGCTTTGATCGGTAGTATTTTGTACAATCATTTAGTAAAGGATGGAATCGATACAACATTGCTAAAAACAGGGGAAGATGGTTTGCAGTTTATTCGTGAGACTATGCCTGATGTCATGCTTTTAGATATTTTTTTGCCAGGAATAAATGGTCTAGATCTTTTGGAAAGTTTACGAAAAGATGACAAAACAAAAGATTTAAAAATTTTAATGCTTTCAAATACTGATCAGTTAAAAGATCGCACTCGAGCACAAGAAAACAAAGCAGAATTTTTGGTAAAAGCTGGGGTAATGCCAACTGACATTGTAAAGAAAATAGGGGAGATGCTTGGGGTTTCTCAATAATTTTTATATAAAAAATACCTAGCTTGTCAGCTAGGGTTTTTTTTCTTGGATTTTCGCTTGTAGATGATCAGAGAGTTGTCGGAGCTCATCTTCATGTTCGATCAGTTTTTTGTAGACCGGGTGGGTACGGGGTATACAAGTTTTTTTGATCACGTTAACGTCCCCTTTCATTATGAGGATGTATTTACTGATTACTCCTTGATCTTTTTTTTTGGATCTGAGTAATTTTTGGGCCCCTCGAATTGTTTTTGAAACCCTTTCTTCCCACGCAGCGATTAATGCTGTTACTGCTGGGTCGATTCCGTTTGGGCCAGAGCTGCGGTTTTCTGTGATTCGCTCGTACAAATCTTTTAAGGTAGCAGGACTTATGATAAAGAACTTCATAAATATGATATTATTGTAAAAACGGTCGCTGTCAATAAAATTAAAAATTAATTTTTTAAAAAAATGCAAAAAAATACAATAATAGGTTTGTTTGTTGTTACTTTAATCGTTGGGTTGTTTGCGGGGTATCAACTTGGAGACAATAGAGGTTTTGGACATAAGTGGGATAAAAAAGGAATGAAAGAAGGTCGTCATATGATGGCTGACGGTAAAATGATGAACGATGGTCATATGAGTATGTCGGACATGATGATGGATATGAACGCAGCGCTTCGAGGGAAAACAGGGGACGAATTTGACCAAGCTTTTCTCTCTGAGATGATTGTGCACCACGAAGGAGCTGTCGAGATGGCGAACCTTGCTCTTACTAGTGCGAAGCATCAAGAAATTAAGGATTTAGCTAAAGCGATTATCAGCGCTCAAAACACAGAAATCGCTAGCATGAAAGGTTGGCTTAAAACTTGGTACAACAAATAATTTTTTAAAAAATAGTAGCACAAAAAAAACAATCTCCCCTGGAGATTGTTTTTTTGTGCTACTTTTTCTTTTTTAAAACAATAATTCCCGTCATGATTGAGTTTATTACTATCATTACAATTGAGTGGAGAGTGGTTGCGATGTTATAAGCTTGAAGTGAAAAGAGAGTAAGGATGTGCCGGACTACATTCATACTGAAAAGAACAGGGGTTTCTGATTTTGGTTTAATCCAGGTTTTTCTAATTGTTGGCACGAAAGCTACAAGATCGATTATAACAACAATTATCACGGAAATTGTCGGATCTTTTGTGATTGCCCAAGGGATAAGGCCCAAGAGCGCAAAGATAAAAAAGTAAGTGTCTGTTTTTACAATATTTTTAAAACCATACTGAAGAGAGAAGAGAAAAATTATGACTGTGAAAATTTCCGCCGCCGCTGTGGGAAGCGCTCCAATGCCCGCACCTTTTGCAACTTGTCCAAAAAAAGTAACTCCCGAGACGATCGTCCAAACAAGCCAAGTGTAAGGGTGAGGCTCAACTCTTTTTTTAATTACATCAAGAAGGTAAGGAACGTTTCCAACAACTGCAATTACGGCACCAATGATTGCTAGGGTTTCTTTCATTAAATTATTTTAACACAAAAAAACATCTTGTTTTGCAAGATGTTTTTTTGTGTATTGTTGTTGTTTAGAATAAAGCTTTGTATTTATCTTTATTTTGCCAGAGGTAGTAGAGGTTTATGAGGAAGAATACATTTCCCATCATTGCACCCGATTTAAGTAGCCCGCCGTCTAAAAACGCGTGAAAACCCATGATGTTTAATGTGATCGGAAGAAGTAGAAGGGCAACAACTGCCATTTTGTTTTTTAAAGTCAAAACAAAACAGATTAGGAATACTGCGGTCATAAGCCACATGATGTATTTACCACCGTCCATCAAAGCGACGATAAAATCGTAAGCTTCTCTGTTGTTGTACATTTCTGGAGTTGGAGGAGGGAAAACACCAAGTGTTCCAAGAACCGGCATAATTAAAATAATTAGTAAAACAACTTTTAAAACTATGTTTATTGCTTTTTTCATATCTTTAAATTATATCAAAATAAAAAAATAAACAACTCATTTCCGTGGATATGGGTTATGATATTTGGTAACATGGTTTTATGGCAAAAAAAGAAACTGGTGTAGAAAATTTACATAAAATACCCGCGGATTTGAAAAAAATTCTGGACGTGTCTTCAAAAGCCTCCGTCACTTGGGAAGACATTACACCTCTTGCGCGTAATGAATGGATTTGTTGGGTCACTTCTGCAAAGAAATCTGAAACAAGAGATCGGAGAATAAAAATCATGCTTGAAAATCTATCAGTCGGTAAACGTCGACCGTGTTGTTGGGCTGGGTGTATGCATCGGTAAAAAAAAGGGAGGCAAAATTTTAGGTACAAAACTCGAAATTTTAAAAAATTAAATTACGAATAAAAAAATTCGCTCCCAACCAGAGGTGGAGCGATGTGTTTGTTTAACTTTTTTGTTGAAGGAGCCTAGTACGTAACTCTTGAGCGCCCCAGTCCTCAGGACTGACGTCAACGACGGTAAACTTTCCCGCCATGTGCTTTTCTACTTGCTCGCGTATGGTTTCGGGCCATACGTTAAGAAGGTCTAGCATGTGACGGATAAGTTCCGGCGTTATCTCACCTTTTACTCCGCGATCCCGGGCTCGAATGTGTAATCTCTCCATCCAAATTTTATGATCGGATGTGAAGAGGAGTGTGTGGTCGAGAGGGATGGCGTGTGCAGA
>JAUPVJ010000066.1 GCA_030917145.1 Patescibacteria group bacterium | reverse complement strand
GCAGAGTTTCCAGAAATCGGCGAGAAAATTCCAACACTTAAACTAAAAGAAGCTCAAGAAATTATTTTCAAAGAAACAGCTCGCGACAACAGACAAGAACCAGACTTGGAACCAGAAGACGAGAGATTTCTTTGTGAATGGGCAAAGAAAGAACACGGAAGTGATTTTGTGTTTGTAACACACTACCCAGTAAGCAAACGACCAATGTACACAATGGAAGACACTGAGGACCCAGGATTTACAAAAAGTTTTGACCTTTTGTTTAGAGGAGTTGAAATCACAACAGGGGGACAACGACGACACGACTACGAAAACTTGATCGAGGGAATAAAAATGAAAGGATTAGACCCAGAAAAATTTAGCTACTACCTTCAAGCTTTCAAATATGGAATGCCACCACATGGAGGATGGGGAATGGGACTCGAGAGACTAACTGCAAAATTCTTAGGTCTTCAAAATGTAAAAGAAGCAACTCTTTTCCCTCGAGACATAAACAGAATCGATAACTTACTTTCAAAGTAGGGATAAAAAAATACCGATCCTTTTGGGAGTCGGTTGGTACCACTCAAAGAGTAGCGGCTCTGGAAACACGACAGTTTTCACACAGCAGCTGAATTTTTACCCTGTTGGGGTCTCTGCTGGTATTGATTACTGCCCAAGTCTCAGGGCCCGGTGAATTTACAGGAGCGCGACGACGACATCCGCACCGCTCACAAGTAAATGATTTGCATTTCGAACGTGCTTTTTTTCGCATAAACAAGCGTGGGTTGAGTTTTTCTAACACAAAAAACAGCGTAGAATCTGATTTAAATTTACTATATAATATAGAGAATATGCAAGAAAGTGCTTTTTCTATAAAAACCGAAAGTTTTGAGGGTCCATTAGACCTTTTACTTTCACTTATTGAAAAAAGAAAGCTTCTGGTAAACGAAGTTTCTCTCTCAAAAATTACCGACGACTACATAGCTCACATTGAAAATATCCCTGATTACAAAATGGGGGAGAGAGCTGAGTTTATTGTGGTTGCTTCCACACTTCTTTTGATCAAATCTCGCTCGCTACTTCCAACCCTTACACTTTCTGATGAGGAAGAAAGTGACATCGAGGACCTTGAAAACAGACTAAAAATTTACCAAAAAATAAAAGATCTAAGTGTAAACGTAAAAAATTCTTTTGGTAAACAATTTCTCTTTAATGGGGGACTTGATGGTAAAAAAATGCCGGTGTTTTCTCCACATCCAAAAATCTCACTTCAAAATATCCGTCAGAGTTTAATGGATGTGATTATAAATTTGCCAAAAAAGGAAGTCTTGCAAAAAGCAACGATCCGCAAAGTGATCACAATCGAAGAAATGATCGACAAATTAACTTCCCGAGTGCAAACCGCAATCAAAATGAGCTTTCGAGAATTTTCTGGTGGAGTTCCCAAAACGCGAGAAGAAAAAGTAGAGGTGATCGTAGGTTTTTTAGCATTACTCGAGCTCGTCAAACAGGGGACTGTCGGAGTTTATCAGCATGGTGCATTTTCTGATATTGAAATGGAAACAGAAAGTGTAGGTTTACCAAAATACAGCTAGAAAATAGGCTTAATTTCAAGTACAATATAAAAAATGGAAAATTTAGATACAAATAAAATTTCAAATGCAATTGAAGCAATTCTCTTTTGGAAAGGGGAGAGCGTTTCGATAAAAAAACTTGCTGAAATTTTAAAAGTAGAAACTTCCCAAATCGAGGAAGCGTTAAAACTTTTGGAAGGGCGCCTTGTAGGAGGAATCGTACTACTTCGAAACGAAAACGAGGTAGAACTGCGAACTTCTAAAGAAGCGTCCCTTATTTTAGAAGAGCTTTCAAAAGAAGAACTTTCTCGAGAACTGACAAAGCCTCAACTCGAAACTCTTTCGATCGTCCTTTACAAAGGTCCTATAAAAAGAAGTGAAATCGACTATATCCGTGGAGTAAACTCTCAATTTATTTTGCGACATTTAGAAATGAGAGGTTTGGTAGAAAAAAGACCTTCACTTAGCGATGCGCGTGCCAACGAATACGTCCCAACAAACGAGCTTTTTTCTCATCTTGGAATCACAAAAATTGAAGAGCTTCCCGAGTTTGATGTTTTGAAAAAGAAAGTAGAAGAGTTCGTAGAAACAAAAGTCGAAGAAGAAAAAGAAGAATAATAATTTAATTTTTTTATGACACTTAGCATCATTAAAGTTTTCATGTCGGTTGCCACAGCGTTTGCGCTTGGAATTTTTATCACACCTACAATCACACACTTTCTCTACAAAAATTCTATGTGGAAAAAGAAAGCAGGAAAAATCGCAACGGATGGACGAGAAACTCCAATCTTTAATGAACTACACAAACACAAAGAAGTAGGCACTCCGAAACTTGGAGGTTCAATCATTTGGCTTAGTGCTGGAGCAACTGCTTTGTTTTTCTATTTTCTACCGTTTATCTTTCCGGGAGAACTTTCCACTAAACTTGATTTTCTTTCTAGAAACCAAACATGGATTCCTTTTGCGGCACTTTTAATAGGAGCGATTATTGGTGCGATCGACGACTTGATGGAAGTGCGTGGCAACGGAGACTACAAAGCAGGTGGGCTTTCACTTTCAAAACGACTAGTTGCAATTGCGGTTTTAAGTGGATTCATAGGATATTGGTTTTACGACAAACTAGACATCGTCTCTCTTGGACTTCCTGGCGGTGGAGAAGTTTATTTGGGAGGATTTTTTATTTTACTTTTTATATTTGTCTCACTCTTTATGTATTCAGGTGGAGTAATAGACGGACTCGATGGTTTAGCAGGAGGAGTGTTTGCTGTCGCTTTTTCTTCTTATGCAGGAATCGCTTTCTCACAAGGACAAATCGACTTGGCTGCTTTTTGCGGAGCGATCGCCGGAGGGATATTGAGCTTTCTTTGGTTTAACATTCCACCTGCAAGATTTTACATGTCAGAAACTGGAACAATGGCTTTAACTCTAACACTCACAGTTGTCGCTTTTATGACAGACAAACTAGGAGGTGGGCACGGACTTTTGGTTTTACCTTTAATCGCATTTCCACTTGTTGCAACGACCCTTTCAGACATCATTCAGTTGGGATCTAAAAAACTTCGAAACGGCAAAAAAGTTTTCAAGATCGCTCCGCTCCACCACCACTTCGAAGCAATCGGATGGCCTGCGTACAAAGTAACAATGCGTTTTTGGATCATCTCTGTCATCTGCGGAATAGTGGGCTTAATACTTGGTCTTGTATAAAATTTTAAAATGAAACACAAAAGCGTTAACAAGCCTTTTTTAATTTCTGTCATAATTCTCGCAGTTGCGGGATTTTTTATCTTTTCTTCTGCCTCTCTTGGAATCTTGGCTCGAAATGAACAAAAGTTTTTCGCTATCGCATTTAACCAGATTTTCTTTGGGTTTATCTTGGGGACGATTGCGATGATTGCGACTTCGTTTATAGATTTTAAAGTTTGGAAAAAATTTTCTCCTTACCTTTTTTTACTTGGAGTGATCTTAACCTTACTTGTGTTTATTCCAGGCTTTGGAATCGAACACGGGGGAGCAAAAAGGTGGGTAGAAATCTTTGGTATAAACTTTCAACCCTCGGAAGCACTTAAAATCGGCTATATAGTTTACCTTTCTGCTCTTTACGCTAAATACAAAGACAAAGTAAAAACTTTCCGCTATGGTCTTTTACCTTACATCATTCTAACTTCAATAGTCGGAGCGATCTTAGTGATGCAACCAGACAACGACACTTTCTTTATCACCGCTCTTGCGGGCTTTGCAATCTTTTTTGTAGCGGGAGCAAATTGGAAACACATAGCGATCGCAATCGCGATCGGACTTGTGAGCTTTGCAGGAATTGTCGCAGTGCGCCCGTACGTGTGGTCTCGTGTTGCAACGTTCTTACATATCACCAACAACCCACTTTCTTCTGGGTATCAGATCAAACAATCTTTGGTTGCAATCGGGTCCGGAGGATTCATGGGTAAAGGCTTTGGACAAAGTACACAAAAATTCAACTCACTACCTGAACCGATGGGGGACTCAATCTTTGCTGTAGCAAGTGAGGAGTTCGGGTTTGTCGGAAGTGTCACAATCCTCTTACTCTTTATATTTTTCGCCTTCAGTGGCCTTAAAATCGCCTCTAAAACAGATGATAAGTTTGGTGGACTGTTTGTAGTTGGAATTGTTATACTTATCATGACAGGATCATTTATAAACATAGGAGCGATGCTTGGGATAATTCCACTGTCTGGTACACCACTACTTTTTATCAGTCACGGAGGAACAGCGCTTTTCCTTACTTTAGCTCAAGCGGGAATTATCTTAAATATTTCAAAATCGAAAACACGAGCAACTTAAATTAATAAATTTTAAACAATGAATAGGGTAGTGAAAAATTACTTATTATAAAAAATACAGTTAAAATTTAAAAGAAAGATGAGAAAAACGAGTAAATTATTAATAAACAAAAGATCTTTACATAAGAATGTAAAGTAATTTTCTACTACCCTATGAAAATCATACTAGCAGGAGGTGGATCAGGTGGACATTTTTATCCTCTTATCGCCGTCACAGAAGCAATAAGAGAAGTAATCGCTGAAAAGAAACTTCTTCAAGCGCAAATATATTATCTAGCTCCAAGTCCTTACAACGCAGGAATGCTTTTCGACAACGAAATAGAATTCAAAAGGATCCACGCTGGTAAGGTGCGAAGATATTTTTCAATTTTAAATGTGGTAGATTTTTTTTCTACCGCTTATGGATTTATAGAATCTTTTTTCAAAGTTTTTTCTATTTTCCCAGACGTAATTTTTAGTAAAGGAGGATTCATGAGTCTTCCCGTTGTTTTTGCAGGAAAAATTTTAAGAATCCCAATTGTCATTCACGAAAACGACAGCTACCCTGGGCGTGCAAACTTAATCGCCGGAAAATTTGCTAAAAAAATCGCAGTAAGTTTTGCAGAAGCAGGAGAGTTTTTCCCAAAAGAAAAGACTGCTTGGACTGGAAACCCTCTTCGAAAAGAAATTTTGAACGCTTCAAGAGAAGGAGCGATAGAGTATCTAAATCTTGAAGGAAACACTCCGACAATTGTAATCATGGGAGGATCTCTTGGTGCTAAAAAAATAAACGAAACAATCGTACAAGCGCTACCAAAACTTATAGAAAAGTACCAAGTTATTCATCAGGCAGGTAAAGCAAACTTTGAAGAAATAAAAGGCTACTCAGATGTGGTTCTTGAAAACAATCCTCTAAAATCAAGATATCATTTGTTTGATTATTTAAACCCTTTAGCCCTGAGAATGTCTGCGGGAATCGCGAATCTTTTTGTCTCAAGAGGAGGATCAACTTTGTTTGAAATCGCTGTTTGGGGAGTACCCTCAATCATCATCCCGATCTCTGACTCAAATGGAGATCATCAAAGAAAGAATGCTTACAATTACGCTCGACACAAAGCAGCAACTGTAATAGAAGAAACAAACCTTACCCCGGAGATTTTACTCGCTGAAATAAACGACATAGTCGATAATCCAGATCTCGCAAACGCAATGAAAGCAGGGGCAAAAGAATTTGCAAAGCCAGACGCAGCGCGAAAGATCGCAGAAGTGATTGTAGACATCGCCCTCACACACGAAAAATAGCTTATATTTAGCCAAAAACACCGGTTTTAAAACCGGTGTTTTTTTGTTATAATTTCACCCATGGCTCACGAAATAAAAGTAAGATTCCCACCGTCACCTACAGGAGAATGGCATTTTGGTAATGTACGAACTTTTGTATTTAACTACCTTTTTGCAAAGAAAAACCAGGGGGAAATAGTACTACGATTTGAAGACACTGACAGTGCTCGAAACAAGCCTGGGGCTGATTTGTCACAAATAGAAATTCTAAAAACACTTGGGCTCGATTTCGACGAAGGTCCTTACTACCAATCACAAAGAAAAGAGATTTACAAAAAAGAATTACAAAGACTTCTCGCTGAAGGGAAAATTTACGAAGCAGAAGAAAACCAAGCAGGCACTGGAAAAATAATTCGCATAAAAAATCCCGAAAGAGATGTAGTTTGGATTGATCTAATCAAAGGAAAAACAAAAATTTCTTCAACCTCTTTTAAAGACGAAAAAGGAAACAGTGATTTTATAATCGCTCGCTCAATCGATGACCCACTTTACCACTTCACCGTTGTGGTAGATGACTTTTTGATGGGGATCACTCACGTTCTTCGAGGTGAAGATCATGTAACTTCAACCCCAAGACAAATTATCATTCTCGAAGCTTTAGGTTCAGAGATTCCTTTATATGGACACTTTCCAACCATCTTAGGTGAAAACAAAAAGAAGCTTGGAAAAAGAAACGGGGCTGTGCCCGTGCGAGAATATTTAGAACAAGGATTTCTGCCCGAAGCGCTTTTAAACGCCATCTCTCTTTTAGGATGGAACCCTGGAGACGAACAGGAAATATTTACAAAAGCAGAACTCATCGAAAAGTTTTCTCTTGAAAAAGTTCAACATCACCCAGCAGTTTTTTACGGAGACAAATTAGACTTCATAAACAAAGAACACTTAAGAAAACTTCCTTTAGAAGAAGTTTTCTTAGAAATCTTAAAACGCCTTCCAGAAAAAATGCAAAGCAACAAGCTTGTAAAAAAAATCCTACCACTCATCTTCGAGAGAATTTCTAAATGGGGAGACATAAACACACTTCTTTCAAACAAAGAGTTTGATTTCTTTTTTGAAGAGCCTGCCTACCAAAAAGAGCTTTTAATCTGTGACGAAAGGATGAGGAAAGGTGTTGCCTTAGATCACGAAAAAGTCGTAGAGCACCTCAAAGAAATTTCAAAACTTCTCTCTGATGTTTCCGATTTTAACTACGAAAAAATAAAAGAATCTGTCTGGGAGTATGCAAGTAAAGAGGGGAGAGGGATCGTCCTTTGGGCCTTTAGAGTCTCCCTTTCTGGAAAAGAAAAATCCCCTGATCCTTTTTTAATTTCTGAAATCTTAGGAAAAGAAGAAACTTTAAAAAGAATCGATGATGCAACAAAACTATAAGAAAAAATCTGGGATTAATTTTTTAAAAAAAGTAATCCTTTTTTCTGTAGTTTTTTTATTTACTTTTTTTACAAAAACAGAAGCGTCGATTATTGATGTCTTAAAAGAAAAAATTGGCCAAAGAACTGAGCAAATAAAAACCATAGAAAAAGAAATCGTAAACTACAAAGAAAACCTAAACAAAGTAGGACAAGAAAAACAAACTCTTCAAACAGACATCCAGTCCCTAAACGTAGCAAAAAGAAAAATCGACGGAGAAATCAATATTACTGAAAAAAATATCCAAACTACAAATAAAACAATTACAGAACTTGAGAAAGAAATTGAAGACAAAGAGACAAGCATAGTAAAAAGCAAACTGGCGATCAGGGACACTCTAAAAAACCTCCAGTACTTAGAAAATACTTCTGTGGTAGAAAATTTTCTTTCTGGAAAAACACTAGTTGAGACCTCTGAATACACAGCTGAAACTTCTAATTTTCAAGATAGTGTAAATACACACGCGCAGGAACTTGTAGCTCTCAAGGATTCTTTAGATCAAAAAAAAGGAGTTTTTATTGCTAAAAAGACCGACCTTTCAAAATTTAAAACGGAGCTTTCTGGTAAAAAAACTGCTGTGGTCCAGACCGAAGCAGAAAAAGCAAAAATCTTAGCACAAGCAAAGAGTAAAGAAGCTGAGTACCAAAAAATGCTCGCAGAAAAACTAAAACAAAAAGAAATTTTTGAAAGAGAAATTTTTCAATTTGAATCAGAGTTAAAACTTGCAGTTGATCCTTCAAAACTACCTGGAGCAAAAGCTGGTGTAATCTTTTGGCCTCTTGATAACATTTATATCACTCAGTATTTCGGCTCAACAGTTGCGGCCCAAAGACTCTACACATCTGGATCCCACAACGGTGTTGATCTTCGAGCGACAGACGGTACAAAAGTTAAAGCCTCTTTATCTGGGTCAGTTTGGGCGGTTGGTAACACTGATATAAAGAAAGGTTGCTACTCTTATGGAAAATGGGTGCTTATAAAACACGCAAACGGTCTTTCTACTCTATACGGCCACTTATCGGCAATTACTGCTGTCCCTGGTACAAATGTCACCACAGGAGACACAATCGGCTACAGCGGTAGAACCGGCTACGTGACAGGTCCTCATTTACACCTTTCAGTTCTGGCTACAGAAGGAACAAGAGTGATGGCGATTCCACCAGAGCGAAGTAAAAACTGTTCAGGAATCACAATCCCAATTGCAGACCCAAAAGCTTATCTTGATCCAATGCTTTACCTACCAGGTCTTTAAAAAAGCTAGCATCTAATTTAAAAGTGTGAGAAAATTTAATCAATGAGAATACGCAACAGCTTAACAACTCGTGGTGGATTTATAAGAATAATTGTTGTAATTGTTCTTGCTCTTGTAATTTTAAAATTTGTTTTTAATGTTGATGTAAAAGATATTTTAGAAAGTCGTTTTATCGCCGATCTAATTTCTGTAACTAAGGCAATTTTTAAACTTATTTGGGACGCAGTACTCATTGCTCTTGAGCTCCTAAAAATGATAATTTCTAAAGCAAACGAATTTATCAAAAGTCTAAAGTTTTAATTTCTATGCCCCTAAAAGCTCCCGAAAAAGTTCCGGAAGTTGGTTTTTACTATCACTACAAACACGATCCAAAAGGCGAGGTAGGGAATTACGCTTACGAAGTTTTGGGCGTTGGCTTCCACACAGAAGATGAGTGTAGAGAGGAAGATAAAAACATGGTTGTCTACAGACCTCTTTACGAATCATCAGTTTACAAAGCAGGTCGTTTTTTCGACCTTAGGCCACTTTCGATGTTTTTAGAAAAAGTGACAAAAAACGGAATTACCTTTAATAGATTCCAAAAAATAACTGACGAAAATATTTTGGAAAAATTAAAAAAAATAAAAAAAGAAATGTATGAGTAAAAAATTTGAGAAAAAAAATCTCAAATTTTTTTTAAATAAATTTTTATAAAAAAAAGG
>JAUPVJ010000065.1 GCA_030917145.1 Patescibacteria group bacterium | reverse complement strand
AATGAATCGAATTTTGACATAATAATTTAACTTTAATTTATAACAACCACCTAAGCTTTCTTCTTTGCTACTTCCGAAACCGCAATTGCAATTCTTTGCATTGGGCTCTTTAGAAGGTAAGCAATTTGAGATAGAAGGACTTCTCGAGTTGGGATAGCTGCAATCATTTTCATTGCTTCTCTATCTTTGTACTCTCCTTCAAAAACTCCTCCAAGGATTGAGACTTTGTCTTTAAACTTTTTCTCAAACTCATTTACTTCGCGAGCAGGAGCGAGTAGATCAACTCCGTACGCAATAGCAAATTCTCCATTTAGAGAAGGAACACTTCCTTTATAACCTTGTTCGTCCAAAACTTTTCGAGCGATGCTTTTTTTAGCAACAGTGTAAGATACACCAGATTCTCGAAGTTTCTTTCGAAGTTCAGTTACTTCAGAAACAAGTAAACCTTTGAAATTTATAAAAACCGCTGAAGTAGATTCTTTAAGTCCACTAGCGAGTTTGCTATAAATTTCTTCTTTCTTTTTTCGTGTAATTGGCACTTTATTTATAGAACACTAAATAAATAATAACGACCTTTTTAAAAAGACCTTTTTTAGAGTAGTTAAAAGCACTTAATATAAGTGATTTACCTCGGCAGGAAAGCCTCGAAAGGCTTATTAACGCAAATGTTGCTTCCTACTGTCTCTGGTCTTTACAGTGATTAAGATAGCAATTTAAGGCCCTTAAGTCAAACTATTGCCCCGAAGGATCACTTTCTATAGTTTTAGCTACTGGAGCCAAAGCAGAGTCTTTTGCGGGGGTAGTTAGAAACTGGAGAGTCAAAAGAGAAACCATACTTAAAAGTATGATTGCGAAAAATTCCATTATAAAAACAACTGCGCGTTTATTCATTTGGTGAAAAGACTTTTTTTATAAACTCAAACCCGGGAATCTTAAATTTTTCTTCTTCTAGGCTTTCTAAAAGCAAGGCTTTAGCGTTTTCTTTTTCTAAAACTTTAGGTTCCTTACCATTTTCACCCCCAATGGCACTTAAGTCAATTTGTGTTTGTGTGGTTGTAGAAGAAAAGGATTCTATTTTTGGAGTAGTTACTATCTCTACCATCTTTATTTTTTCAAGCTCTTCTCGTAGGCGCGCAATTTCTTTTTGGAGTTTTAGAACTTCCGCCTTCTTTTCTTCATTTACAAAATCTTCATTTGAAAGCTTTGTTCCGTACACTTCCCCATTTGGATATGCAAAAGAAATTGGGTCTTTTGGAGACACAAAGCCAAAAGGAATCTTCACACTTCCCTTTCCTTCTATGATTGTGTCGTCAGCAACAAAAAGTGAATATTTTCCACCATCTATATTCCAATCTCCTATGTTCACCTCCTCACTCGATTCATTTTTCACTTCAACATACGGCTTACCATTTAAAGAACCATAAGAAAAACTAATTTTTGGATCCAAGACAGTTACTTTTGTACGAGCTACTGCTATGTCACCCTCTTCTCCATCTATTTTCAAAACCACGTTGTACTCCCCAGGAAACATGTAAGAGTGAGTAACTTTGAGTCCTGTATCAGAAGATCCGTCACCAAAAGACCATTCATAATCTTTTTTATTTAAAGAGGCACCGCTTGAAAGTTCCGCAAAAAAATTTACAGGAGTATTGATCAAAGTCTGTCTATCTCTACCTGCATCTGCCATAATTTTCTTCTTTGCTTTATAGGTAGAGAGCGAAGCCTGTGAAGAATGAGTTGAACCCTCCGATTGCTTGCTCGAAGTTCCACCAGAAGATTCTTCATCATCAGCATCTTCTTCTACCTCACCTGAGCCACCTTCACCTACTTTTATCGTAGC
The DNA here is from genome assembly GCA_030917145.1 of Patescibacteria group bacterium. Classification (GTDB taxonomy): domain Bacteria; phylum Patescibacteriota; class Minisyncoccia; order Phycocordibacterales; family CAIRYW01; genus JAUPVJ01. The sequence goes on along the minus strand of JAUPVJ010000065.1, from coordinate 10,309 downwards.
GGTCGCAGAAAAAGTGGTTCCGGTTTCTCTTCCCTTTATTTCCACAGTCAAAGTGTGAGTGCCAGTAGTAGAGTCCTCATAGTAAAAAGTTCTACTCGCAGTATTTTTACTCATAGTTTTTGAGACGTCTCCACCTGTAGCGTTTAAAAATTTACCTGTGGCAGAACTAGATGTAAAAGTAACGTCGTTTGTCTCACTTACCTGCTCTGCTTCCCCGCTACTGTTTTGAGCTTGCACCACAATTGCTCCCGAAAGCTCTCCAGGATTTACTTTTAAATCTTCAGTCGTGAAAACAAGCTTAGAGATATTCGCGCTGTCTGCATGAGAAAAAAGAGGTAGAAAAATCGATAAAACTCCAAGAAAAACCAGTATCTTTTTCATAGATTGTTCTTAAATTCTAGCAAAAAGAAAAAAGGGCGAAAACCCCTTTTTCTAAACCTGTGGATAACTTTTAAATTTGCCTAAAGAAATATAGATCAATTTCTGGGAAGGTTTTTATCGAAGCCTCTATGTATCTTACAATTTCCTGACTTCCTGGAACATTTGGATTTAACTCCAACCCTTTTTTAGCGTATTCTCGAGCAAGATCAAACTTTTGCATGTAAAGGTAAGCAACAGACTTCATCCAATATGGCTGAGGAGCGGTCGGCACGAGCTCTATAGCTTTATCTAAAACCACTTGTGCCTCTTCAAGCTTGTTTACCCCAAAGAGCATAAAATAGATCTTTGTATCTGCGTAGTTTAACAAAGCTCGAAAGTTTGTAGGGTTTTTTTCTGTGTATTTTCTGTACTCCTCTTCAAAAATTGCCAATTCTTTCTTTAAATTTTCTACCTTTTTAGGATCTTCCAAAACTTTTGGATTTTCACTAATCCCTCGCTCAAAGTCAGTAAAAGTCCTCCAAAGAACCGCTTGTAAATCTACAGGGGTAGCAAATAAAGTTTCATAGTAAGGAATTCGCTTTTCAGAAGATCCTACCGTCCTAACTTTACCGTTTGCAATGCCCGAACTTAAAAAAGGAATAGTTTTGTAAAAAAGCGACCAGAAACTAAATACTAGCAAAGCTACCGCAAAAACATATTTCAATATCTTTGGAACTCTCATTTCAAATGCTTTTCCATTTTCTTCGTGTGTTTCTTTTAAAATCACCACCGCCAAAGCAAGCATGACGGCAACCATACCAAAGGATATTGAGGTATCAAAAGCTGTCTGAAGTTCTATGAGGTGAAAAATAGTGTATACAAGCAAAATCGTAGCCAAAAGCTGATTATCTCTTTGCTTTGAATTAAAAATCACATAAAGCATCGAAAGCCCAAGAATTACATAAACAAGAAGATATAGCGCAAGGCCCACAAGCCCGTTATCAAAAGCTTGATCTATAAACACGTTGTGAGCTCGGTCAAACCAAGGTTCAGCACCAAACTCTTTTTGAAGTGCTCTACTGTCATAATTAAGCTCAAAGGTTTTTTCGAAGTTTTCTGTTCCCCAACCAAGCAAAGGCTTTTCACGGATCAGTTTATCGGAAATTTCCCAAACCAAGATTCGAGCACTTGTAGATTGACTAAGGTAAAATTTTCGCAAAGCTCCATCTTCTGAAAACAAAGAAAAAGCACCTAAAACAATACCTACAAAAGTGACGGCGAAAAGCCCGTAAGATATCTTTTTCTTTATACTTCTATCTTTGATTTTTGATATTAAATAGCTCAAACCCAAAGCGCCAATTGAGCCAAGCAAAGCAACCGAGGAAGCTCTGGCTTCTCCCAAAAACTGCAAAACCCCTTTCCCTTCGTTGCTAAATATATTGATAAAAAACGGGTTTAATACTATCAATACTGGAAGAATTTTCTTCCAAAAACTCTTTTTCTCTTCCGAGAGTAAAAAATAAATAGAGAGAAGAAAACTTCCAAATATGTACATTCCAGCAAAAGTAGAGTTTCCAAAAGTAAACCCGTCCCCTTTCATCTCTTTAAAGATCAATTTAAAACCTTCAGGGCCAAGCAGTGAAAGAATAGAAAACAAAGCGGTTGGTGCAATGATTGCTAAAATAATCTTTCTACGTACTTTCTTATCTTGAAGTAAATTAACCAACACAGCCAAAAAAATCCCAAAACAAATCATGTACCAAAGTCCTGTAGTACGAGTCATGTTTGAAAAGAAAGATGCTTGAAAATCATTACTAAAAAAAGCAGAGGTAAAGATTGAAACAAAATACACAAAAAGTGAAATCAGTATTGGTGACCTTGAAACACAAAAAGAACTTTCTTTGTTTAGTAAAAGTAGCCCAAGAAAAAGTCCAAGGATAGAAGAGATTAAGATTAGATTTATTGAACGAGTAACAGAACCAAAATAGAGAAAAGAGGTGTAGTTTAAAAAAGGAAAAGTCACCAAAAAAACATACAGACAACACTCGGATAATTTGTTAAACCAGTTTATTTTTTCTTTTAAAAACATAACAATATTATAACTTTTTTTGAATAAAATAAAAAAACCACCCTCACGGGTGGTTTTTTTAGATTTTTATCTAACTACACAATACTAAGTATTAGTTTTGTACAGAGATAAATCCAGTTCTATAATCTGTCTCAGGTCTTAGAGTTTGAACTGTATCTGGCGCAGCTTCAGTGTCATTAAAGTTGATAGCATCAACTCTAGCTCTGTAAGACGCAGATGTTCCAAGAACGTGAGCAGGATTCCAGTTTAGAATAACTCGAAGAGTTGCTTCTTCACCGTCTTCTAGTCTCAAGTACCCTCCTGATGTTTCTTCTCCGTCGCCACCAGCAAATTCTACAGTTGCACTAACAGTACTACTTGTCGTAGCAACACCATCAGATCCTTCGATCACATAGTTTACTCCGGCTGTAGGAGAAGTTGTTGTTCCTCTTGCAGAATCAAGTTTAATGTATGACACATCGTCAAAAGCACTTACTTTGATTTCAAAAGTATACTTAGCTTCGTCGTCAGTTGCTGTAGTATCTAGGTTAAATACTGATTCAGCTTTCTTTGTAGAAACTGAGTAATCCAAACCAGAAGTTCGAAATGTTTGCGCGTCTCCAAGAGATGTACCAGTTTTTTCTGTAGAGTCAGTCAACTGATCACCTTCTTCATCTTCAACGTCAATATCATATCGAGCTAAAGCAGTAACCTCCGCTTTTAGAGTGTCTCCTTCGTCAAAAGTTCCAGTTTCGATATCATTAATATCAGCAAGAACTTCAAACTCAACAGTATCTCCAGCTTCAATAACAAAATCCATATTGTCAAATGTTACTGTACCAGTAGTAGCTCCAGTGATAGAAACACTTTCTGAGTATTCTTCGTCACCGATTTTAAGAGTAGCCGAACCTGTAACAGCAGAGACAGTTGCTCCACCTACAGTTGTAAACATAACTGGAAATTCATCAATTGTTACATCTGATGTTCCTTCAAGTTTGATCTTACCTTTTAGAAGAACAACATCATCTGTGTTATCAGTATCGTCAACTGATACCACTTGTTCGTCTGGTGAGTCAGAAGATTTTGAAAGTTTTAGTTCAATATCAGCTGATGTAGAGAAATCTACAAAACTGATAGCAACTCCGTCTCCTGTACTATCCCAATCAATAGCTGTATCAATTGCAGATGTTTCTGTAGTTACAACTCCAGAACCATCTTCAAATCGAAGACTATCGATAGCAACTGTCCAAGAATCAGAATCGATATCTGAAGAATCAAATGAGTTTACAGCGTCTACTGTTACGTAGAACTTTTCTGTATCATCAGATCTTACAACTGCATTACTAAGAGTAATTGTTTTTGTGTAAGTATCGTTAGAAGATTCTTCGTTGAAATCATCAACGTCCGCTGATCCAATTTCTTTGTCTCCAAACCAAACTTTTACACCAGAGATGTAATCATCTAGGTGATCAGAGTCTGCAGCAACGTTTCCTGTTGGATCAAATCGAAGTTTGATTGATTTCAAAGCAATGTCTCCATCGTTTGAAGCTTCAACCTCAAATCCAAGAACTTTTACTTCTTCTTCTCCTTCCCCTACTTCCTCAGAAGAGTATTGAGATAGTTGATTGATATCAGAAATAGTTCCATCTGTTCCATCTAGATCAGATGTAGTTGTTGTAGTTGTAGTTGTTCCTCCGTCAGTTGTAGTAGTTGTTGTACTTCCACCTTCAGATGCAACTCGTGCTCGAGTTGTAGGTCCGAAGTATCCAGCTGTAGGAGAAATTCCTCGAGCTGCTTGGTAAGCACTAACAGCTGCTTGAGTCTGTCCACCGAAGTATCCAGTTGCTCCTGCAGGGATTGAGAATCCTTTTGAAATTAGCCAAGATTGAAGAGCTGTTACGTCTGCTCCAGTTGAACCAATTGTAAGGTCTCTAGTAAATGAGTAAGAAGAAGAACTAGTTGTTGTAGTTGTAGTTCCTCCAGAAAGTGCTGCAAGTTGTGCTTGTAGCGCTGCGATTTGTGATGCAAGTTCAGCTGAAGTCATAGCTGCTTGTGCAGGTGAAACTGCAACAAGACTAAGAGCGATAGCAAAACCTACAAAACCAGCAATTGTCTTTTTTATTGTAGTCATAGGTTAAATTATATTTTTTAATACAGGATTTCTTTGGTTAACTTTTAATTGTTTTTAATGTCCAAAGAAATTTCCTTTACTTTTTTTTAATGGCTCTCGCAAATAAATTGTATCGACATTTTTTTGCGGTCTGCCGGATCGAAAAGAAGATCGTCCATCTTTTTTAAAAGATTTTTTATCTTCACTTATTTTTAAAAATTTTAATTTTTAAAAATAAGATTTTTTCAACACTAACTTCTTTATCTTTTTGTTTCGACCAGAAAGATAAAGAGTTGGCTGATATGGTTTGGTCTGAGTGTCTCCCGCGCGGAAAATCGAAAGGAAAATAGCTTCAATTTCAGGTGTGTTTTTTTCTCTTAATATTTAGTTGTCAAAGTGCTCTCTTTACGCAGAAAGCTTTGGAAAATATTTCTATCTCCCAAGCCGTCACACAATTATATTTGAGTAACGCTATTTCTGCAAAAAGTCTCTGTGGATAAAGCAAAAACCCAATCCACCAGACTCCCCAATTCTAGCCTAAATAGGAGGAAAAGTCAACAAAATATGAAGAAGTTTTTAGCTTAGAGCTTCTAGCTTTTAAACTTCAAAAAGAAGCGAAACAAACACCCTAAAGAAACTAAGAAGAGAGGCTGTAGCGACTCCAACGGCGCTCACCTGTCTTTTTGATTGAACCGTCCGCAAGTAGTCCGTTAAGCTCCCTTTGGATTGTCTTTTCACTGAAGCCACTTACCAAGACCGATATGTCTTTTATGCTCACCTCCCCTTTAGTTTTAATCACACTCAGAATCTGCTCTTTTCGTTGATTTTGTCCTTTATAAATATTTTGATTTTCTGTAGGTACCACTTGAACAAGTTTACTATCGGACAGAGCTTTTACCGGGGTGGTTTTATTAAGGACATTTTGTCCTTTAAAAGACACTTCCGGACTCAAGGTTTTTACCTCCATATCTTTCACAAGTTCTTTAAAAAAACCTCGATTTTCGCTCTCAATTTTTTTATCCACATTGAAGTATTTTGACGGGATCGAAGATGAAACCAGTCCTTCAAAATTTTGATCCAGAAGAAGGTTTTGAAGCTCTTCACATTCTCGAATCAAGACGTCTTTGTTCATAGGAGAAACAAGGTGCGCGATGGAAGCAATGTCCAAAAGAGAGATCAGGTTGTTGAGCTTTTGAGCAAGCTCTAAACCTGTCCTTTTGTCTTTTATAACGTTCCCCAAAAACTCTTGATCTACACATACCTGTCTCATAGAAAACCTAAGGGGCTCGGTGTCTTTTATAAGACTCGTAACTAGGTATACAGCCTTAGCAATCTTCTGCAGTTTACGACTTATATAAAAGGACATATTGCTTCCGTAAAAGACATTTTCGAGTATTAGAGAGTCGTTTTTCTTTTCGTTTTTTTCTTCCATTTTGTCTTTAAATATTACCTACATGGTATATAGGACAAGGGAGGAAGTCAACGGGAGAAGCTTTTAGCTTAGAGCTTCTAGCTTTCGAGCTTAATAAATACACCTAAGAATAATGTTGGGGAAGATCTGCTTTATACAGAATAAATTTTAATAAAAAGAAAATAATCGAGATAATAAAAACAAAGAAATGCACAGAAAATATTTGATGTTTCGTGTTAAAATTAATGAATAAATTTTTTAAAAATACATAATGAAGACTAAGGATAAAGAACAAAAAAAGGAGTCTAAAAAAGACAAAAATCTTGATGAAAAAAAGAGAGGTCTGAAAGACGAAACTCTTCAAAGTATTGCCGGAATAATCTTTTTTGTAATCGCTTTTTTTGTAGTACTTTCTGCCTTTGGAAAAGCTGGAATGGTGGGAAGTAAAATGTATGAATTTTTCTCTTTTCTTTTTGGAATCGGCTACTGGTTAATACCACTAACTCTCATACTTTTAGGAATCGCTTTTTGGAGAAGTTTAGAAAGAAGGTTTCCACTTTTAAAAGCAATCGGGGGGCTAATATTTTTTATCTCACTTTTAGGACTAATTGAAAGTTTTTCTACAGGAAGTGGTGGACGAATCGGGAACCTTCTCAAAGCTCCTCTTGTGGCACTTTTCGACATCTACTCTACGGTCGTCTTTTTGATCGCACTTACGATCGTCTCAGTACTTATAATTTTTGATACACACCTAAAGACAGAGGCTCTACTTTTCTGGAAAAAAGCTACGGAGAAAAAACCAGAGGAAGACGTAGACAAGGCAGTGGAGCAAACTGTGGCAAAAGACAATCTAGAGCAAGATCAAAAAAATGCACGGGAAGAAAATGCAAAGAAAGAATCTTTGATGTCTTCTGTTTTAGCTAAAAAACAATCTCAAAAAGATGACGAAGATTTCATAGGAAAAGGATCTTCAATGCTCCACAACAAAGAGTACGTTCCCCCTCCACTTTCTCTACTTGAAGAGGACCGAGGAAAACCTGGGGTTGGAGACATCAAAGCAAATGCAAACATCATAAAAAGAACTCTGCAAAACTTCGGAATCGTAGTAGAGATGGACGAAATCACAATCGGTCCCACAGTCACCCGTTACTCACTAAAACCCGCTGAAGGAGTGAAGCTTTCAAAAATTGTAGGACTTCAAGACAACCTAGCCCTAGCCCTCGCTGCTTCTACAATCCGTATCGAAGCACCGATCCCTGGAAAGTCTTTGGTTGGAATCGAGGTGCCAAACACTTCAAAAACAACTGTCGGACTTGGATCAATGGTAGGTTCAAAAGACTTCCTTGCTTCAGAAAAACCTCTATTTACTGCAATTGGAAAAGACGTGGCTGGAAAAGCGACTTTCTACGATGTTGCAAAAATGCCTCACCTTTTGATCGCTGGAACTACTGGATCTGGAAAATCTGTGACTGTGCACTCAATCCTTACTTCCCTTCTCTATAGAAATTCTCCAAACATGCTTAAGTTCATCATGGTTGATGCAAAGAGAGTTGAGCTTACTCTTTACAATAAAATCCCACACTTGCTTACTCCCGTGATCACAGACGCTAAGAAAACAATCCTTGCTTTAAAGTGGGCAGCAAAAGAAATGGATCGACGCTACGATGTGTTGGAACAAAAAGCAGTTCGTGACATCCACTCTTACCACAAAAACGTAGTAGAACCAGCTCTAAAGAACGCAAAAGGAAAAGAAGGAGAAGAACTTCCTGAAACAATGCCTTATATAGTAGTAGTGATCGACGAGTTGGCAGACTTGATGCAAGCTTACCCTCGCGAGCTTGAAGCTTCGATCGTACGCCTTGCACAAATGTCTCGAGCGGTTGGAATCCACCTTATCCTTTCAACACAGAGACCTTCTGTAAACGTAATCACAGGACTTATCAAAGCAAACATCCCTACTCGAATTGCTCTTAAAGTAGGAAGTCAGATCGACTCACGTACAATAATCGACAAAGCAGGTGCTGAAAAACTTGTGGGTCAAGGAGACATGCTCTTCTCTACTCAAGACAATCCGGACCCTGTGCGGATCCAATCCCCTTATATCTCTGAAAACGAAGTAAAGAAAGTTGTGAAGTATCTTGTGGATTCATACAGAGACGAAATTCCAACCCTCGACATTGCTGGAGTAGAAACAAAAGAAGGTGTAGGTGAAGACAACCCTATCTTTGATCAATCAGTACTTTCTGGAGGTGACGATGAGGACGATGACGACCTTTATGAAGAAGCTCGAGAAATCGTAATCCAAGCAGGAAAAGCTTCTACTTCTTATATACAAAGAAAACTACGTGTCGGATACGCTCGTGCAGCACGCCTTGTGGACCTACTAGAAGCTCGTGGAGTGATCGGAAAAGCCGACGGCTCAAGACCTCGAGAAGTCCTTGGAGCACATGTACCTTCCGACGAAGAGACTATCTAAAAAATACCAATGAAAGACACCAAACACCAAAATGGCCAAGAAACACAGATCCTTTTCTAAAATATTTACGTTTGTATTTATTGGTAGTTTCCTAGTTTACGGCCTATTTGAGTCGTTTCGGTATTTTAGTGGTCCAAAAATCACTATCCTAGAGCCCGTAAACGGCTCCCTGATCGCCACCTCTACAGTGATTGTGCGTGGCAAAGTCCGACACATCTCCTACCTCACCCTCAATGAGCGCCAGATATTTTCTGACACCAGTGGCAACTTTGGGCAGAAATTGTTGCTTCAAGAAGGGTATAATATAATTAATATTGAAGCCAAAGACCGATTTGGTAAAAATACAAACGCAAAAATAGAGCTCTACAGGCCGATAGAGACAGAGGAAGATTTTAAATTTAGCACGACGACAGAAGATTTTAGTACGACAACCATCGAAGAAAATTTATCAACAACTACTACTAACTAAAAAAATATGAAAAAGAAAAAAGAAAAACCGGAAGCAAAAAAATCAAACACAGGTATCGAAGACACTCTGCGCGCTATCAAGACAAAGTTTGGTGATGATTCAATCATGAAACTTGGTGACTCCCCTAAAGTAGATGTGGGAGCAATCTCGACTGGATCAATTGGTCTAGACGCAGCTCTTGGAATCGGTGGACTTCCTCGTGGAAGAATCATCGAAATCTTCGGACCAGAATCAAGTGGAAAGACAACCCTTACCCTTCACACAATCGCCGAAGCTCAAAAACTTGGAGGGATCTGTGCTTTTATCGACGCCGAGCATGCTCTCGATCCTGAATACGCAAAAAGAATTGGAGTAAAGACAGAAGAACTTTTAGTTTCTCAACCTGACACAGGAGAACAAGCTCTGGAGATCGTAGAATCATTGGTGCGAAGTGGAAAAATAGACGTAGTGGTAATCGACTCTGTCGCTGCACTTACTCCCCGAGATGAAATCGAAGGAGATATGGGCGCACACCACGTAGGAAAACAAGCACGTCTTATGTCCCAGGCTCTAAGAAAACTGACTTCGATTGTCTCAAAAAGTAAGACAATGGTGATTTTCATCAACCAAATTCGAATGCAAATCGGTGTGATGTTTGGAAACCCAGAAACAACTCCCGGAGGAAAGGCGCTCAAATTCTACACATCGGTTCGTCTAGATATCCGCAGAATCGCTCAGATTAAAAAAGGTGAAGAGATCATGGGAGGACGAACTCGAGTGAAAGTAGTAAAAAACAAAGTAGCAGCACCTTTCAAACAAACAGAATTCGATTTGATGTACAACGAAGGAATCTCAAAAGAAGGAGAAATCTTAGCTCTTGGAGAAAAGATGGGGCTAATTTCAAAATCTGGAAACTCTTATAAATACGGAGATGAGGTTTTAGGGCGTGGTTACGACTCAGCCCGACAAGGACTACGAGAAAACAAGAAACTTTCAGGAGAAATTTTGACTAAAATCAAAAAATTCCTAAAAGAAGAAGGTGGATTTAGTGCAACCCCTACCCAAGCGGACTTGGTGGATGAAAAGCCGGAGGAGTAGGAGAATAAGTAATGAGTTGAGAGTGATAAGTGATAAGAAAAGTTTATAAGTTAAAGAGAAAAAAATGAGTCTAGAAAATTTTGAAAAAGATGTTGACGGAGCAGAAAATTTAAGAAAAGTAGCGCAAGATCTAGAAACATCTGGGGCCACAACCCACCCAGATGAGGGAGCTGCAGAATTTGCACAATTTATGAAAAAAGGTTTAGAACAACACGCTGAAGAAACAGAAAAAAACTTAGACGCACAGATCAACGAACAAGCAGATAAAGGAGAACGTCTACTATAAGAAACAAGACAAAAACCGGTTCGACTTACGTCGAACCGGTTTATGTAATTTT
>JAUPVJ010000064.1 GCA_030917145.1 Patescibacteria group bacterium | reverse complement strand
TTTGCCATGGTTGAAGTTGTGCCACTTTTAAACACTTCCATGAAAGTGGCTATCCCAGAAACTGAAATCAAATTTGAATTTGCAAAAGCTGGAGGTCCAGGAGGCCAAAATGTAAATAAAAGAGAGACTGCGGTCCGAGCGATCCACATACCTACAAAACTTTCTGTTCATGTTTCTAGTGAACGCAGTCAAGCTCAAAATAAAGAAAAAGCACTCGAAATGCTAAAAGCAAAACTATTTAAAAGACAAGAAGAAGAAACTCGAGCGCGCGAGCAAGGTCTGCAGATTTCTAAAACTACAGAAAATGAATGGGGAAGCCAAATTCGCTCTTATGTCCTACATCCTTACAAAATGGTGAAAGATCACAGAACAAATGTGGAAACTAGCAACGTGGAAAAAGTACTCGAAGAAGGGGATTTGGATGAATTTATTGAAGCTGAAAAGCACCTATAAGGTGTTTTTTGTTTTGAAGATTTTTTGGTATACTTGAGTGCGTAGCGAGTTTCGCTGTTTTTAATTTTCGGTTTAATTTCGGAAATTTTGTTACAAATTTTATGATCTACTTCGACAAAGTTACAAAAAAATATCCAAATGAGTCTATTGCTCTCTGCGATGTGACTCTTTCTGTGCACCCAAAAGAGTTTGTTTCTGTTGTGGGACACTCAGGAGCTGGAAAAACAACCCTTTTAAAAATGATTCTAGGAGAAGAGAGACCTACTAAAGGGGCTGTGTTTTTTGAGTCTGTAAAAATTCATGATTTAAAAAAAGACGATATAAACAACTACCGAAGGCGTGTCGGGACAATCTTCCAAGATTTTCGTCTACTCCCACATCTGACAGTTTTTGAAAATATCGCTTTCGCCATGCAAGCTTGTGGACGAAGCGACGAGGAAATCATTAGTGATGTTCCTCATGTGCTTGAGCTTGTGGATCTTTCAAAGAAAATTTCTAGTTTTCCAGGAGAACTTTCTGGTGGAGAAAAACAAAGAGTTGCGATCGCTCGAGCTATTGTAAACCAGCCAGACATCATCATTGCCGACGAGCCTACGGGGAACTTAGATCCTGCTTCTACATATGACATCGTACAAATTTTAAAAAAGATTAATGACCTCGGTACAACTGTAATTCTTACAACTCACAACAAAGGCATTATAGACTCACTTCAGAGGCGTGTGATCACGATGGAAAACGGAAAGATAGTACAAGATGACAAAGATGGTCGGTTTTCAATGCAAGATTAAGTTGGTAATAATTTTAAAGTTATAAGTTTTTAAGTAAACAGAATGTTCTGGATAAATATAAAAAGAGTTTCAAAATTGGGGTTTGTAAATTTTTGGAGAAACGGCTCTGTTTCTTTGGCTTCAATTTTAATTACAACAATCGCTCTTTTGGTAGTAGCGACTTTGATTTTGAGCCGTTCTCTTTTCTCTTCAACCCTTACAGAACTCCAAAGAAAAGTAGATGTAAACGTGTACTTTACTACCTCAGCAACTGAAGATGAGATTTTGGTTTTGAAAAGAAGAATTGAAAGTCTACCTGAAGTTTCTTCAATCGAGTATTCTTCTCGTGAACAAGAGCTGGAAAGATTTCGAGAGAGACATGAGGGTGACGAGCTTATTTTGCAATCCTTAGATGAAATCGGAGAAAACCCACTAGGTGCTGTGTTAAACATTCAAGCAAAAAATCCTTCTCAATATGAAGGGATCGCAAGTTTCATTGAAGGGATTCGAGCTGAAAGCAACGCTAGTATAATCGACAATGTAAATTACAATAAAAACAAAACAGCAATTGATTCTCTTTCTCGTATTATTGAAGCAAGTAAAAAACTTGGAACTGGGTTTGCAATATTTGCCATAGCGATTTCTGTACTAATCACTTTCAACACAATCCGTCTGACTATCTATATGGCTCGCGAAGAGATTTCTGTCATGAGGCTTGTGGGGGCAAGTTCTAGGTACATTAGAGGTCCGTTTGTGTTTACTGGGCTTATGTATGGGTTTTTCTCTACAATCTTAGCTATCGTGGTTTTGGTACCTGCATTGTATTGGGCTGGTCCTTTCACTAAAAATCTAGGCACAGGAATCAATGTTTTTGAGTATTTCCTATCAAATCTATTTAGTACAGTTGGAACTCTTCTAATTTTTGGCCTTGCAATTGGTAGTGTGTCAAGCTATCTTGCTGTTAAAAAATATCTTAAAATCTAGAGCGTATGAAGTATTTAGTATTTTGTATATAGTATGAGTGGGTTAGCAATTTCCAACCCAAGAGTTAAAATCAAAATAAGCAATTTTACCGACCTTGTAGCTTGGCAAGAAGCTCACAGGGTCGTTTTGTTTATATACAAAATTATTACCAAATTTCCCGCTGAAGAAAAATACGGATTGGGAAATCAGATGAGACGAGCGGTAATTTCAGTCACATCAAATATAGCAGAAGGGTTTGCAAGGGTGGGAGCAAAAGATAAGAAAAGGTATTACAATATGGCATTTACTTCTTTATTAGAGTTAGAAAATCAGGTGATAGCTTCAAAAGATTTATATTTTATACAGCAAGAGGAATTTTTGAAGTTTGAGGAAATGTGTTTAAATGTAAGAAAGTTACTTTCAGGTTTAATAAAGTCAGCGAGTCGATTATAAATATATACTAAATACTGTATACAAAATACTAAATACTAAAAAAAATGGCATCAAAGAAATCACACAAATACATATTCGTTATTGGAGGGGTAATGTCTGGAGTTGGAAAAGGTGTTGCTAGCGCCTCGATAGGTATGCTTTTAGAGTCTAAGGGCTACAAAGTAAACATGGTAAAAGTAGACCCATATTTGAATGTGGATGCTGGCACAATGAACCCTACAGAGCATGGTGAAGTGTTTGTGCTCGATTCTGGTCTTGAGACAGATCAAGACATGGGAAACTACGAGAGGTTTATAGGTAGAGATGTGGACACTACTGGTTACATGACAAGTGGAATGGTCTACAAAACAGTTCTCGACAAAGAGCGAGCTTTAGGCTACGGAGGAAAATGTGTAGAAGCAATTCCAGATATCCGTGATGAGATTATTACTCGTTTAAAAAAAGCTGGCGAAAACGTAAAATCTGATATTTCTGTTGTGGAGATTGGGGGAACTGTAGGAGACTAT
>JAUPVJ010000063.1 GCA_030917145.1 Patescibacteria group bacterium | reverse complement strand
TGCTTCTTGAAATAGTAAGGAAGATATTCAAGCTGCAATCATAGCTGGAGTTTCAATTGTGCATATCAATACAGAGATAAGGGTTGCTTTCAAAGAAGGGCTTGTTCACTCGATGACGGAAAATCCAGATGAAATCGCCCCATACAAACTTTTGAAAGAAGCGGAAGAAGAAGTGAAAAAAACTGTGACTGAGAAGTTAAAGATATTCAATTTCATAGACTAAGTATTTAGAAAGGTTTGGATAAATAAAAAAATAACCCGGATATTTCCGAGTTTAGAGGGTGAGATCCACTAGGTGTTTCTCTAGGGCCGTAACTGATTCATCTTTAGGTAAGACCTTGTACGAAGTTGATTTTTCTCGTGATGTTGAAATGACCAGTATTTTGCCATCATCACCAACCTTGCATTCTTCGATGTTGGTGACTCGGATCAATCCTCCGGTTTCCAGGTTCTCAATGATTGCTGAATTCTTTTCGCCCCAGTTTGTGTTTTGGAAGACTGAGTGAATAAGAAACTCGACGCTTTTACCAGGCGGTGGACACGGCATGTCGCCGTTTGAATAATCCACAGTGTGAATTTTTGAGCCATGCAACACTCTCTGTCTTAGGAATGCAGGCGTGCAGAAGGCTATTCCCACCAAAAATATCATGATTAAAATTTTTCCAGTTTTAACAAAGTGGTGTGATTTCATTTGATTGCGATCGGGTACGGTTGGTTTTTAAGAACACCTTTTCCCAAACATGAGATTTGGGTTTTGTTCTGTAATATATATTCTACGAAAAATCGTACTTGTCAAATTTTTGATTTAAAATATAAAGGAATATTCGGCTAAATAAAAAAATAACTGAGCTCATGGCTCAGTTTTTACTTTCTTCCGAATTTTCGCAGTACTGCGTCGGCTTCTTCTTCGCCAAGAACATCAATTTCGCCAACTTTGGTTTCAAGAATCGCCCCCTGATGAAATCCTGTAGGGTGTACCATAATACCCACTTCGTTGATCCCAGACTCCACATTTTTTAGCACGTGGACTTGATGAGGTAGACCACTTCCCTCAAGTGGAAATACCTCCATTACCAAGTGGTGGACTTCGCTCCGGTCAAAACCTGGTATTGGCCAAAGTGGTCGCGAACTCGGATTGTTAATTTTGTAGACGGAAGCTTTGTTTACTGCATCTACTTGTCTCTGAAGTTCACGGTGCTTCTTTGCTGATTGAATCCAGCCGACTATGAAAAAGGCAAGGATTGTGACTTGCACGAGACGGACAAGCCATAAAGGCGTTTTTTTGTTTTGATTCATGAGTTGAAGGAATTGTTTACTTTCCACGTTCTATACTCTACGAAAAATGGTGTTTGTCAAGACTTTGTGGTCGAGTAGGGTGTCTTCTTTGCAAAATTTTTAAGTTCGTGTAGAATGGTTTTCATGCCTACACTAGAAGTAAAAACACGAAATAAAAACGAAAATTTAAACCAAATCCGAAAGACGGGCTTTATTCCTGCTGTATTTTACGGCCGAAAACAAGAATCAACAGATATTTTAGTAAAAACAACAGAGTTTAATAAAGTTCTTGCTCAAGCTGGGGAATCAACAGTTGTAACTCTAAAAGGAGATTTTGGTACTCACGACGCTATGATCCATGAGGTAGACCGAGATCCAATCACAGGTGTTACTAGACACGCTGACTTTTACGTAATTGAAAAAGATAAGAAAATCAAAGTTCACGTACCTGTAGAATTTGAAGGAGTTTCACCTGCTGTTAAAGAACTTGGAGGAATTCTTGTAAAAGTAGTCCATGAAATTGAAATTGAAGCTCTTCCAGGAAACCTTCCTCATGCAATTCACGTAGATATTTCTGCTCTTGTTGATTTCGATAGCAACATTTCTGCTGGAGATCTCAAACTTCCAAGTGGAGTAACACTAGCTATAAAGCCAGAAGAAATTATAGCTTCTATCGCTAAACCTAAAGAAGAGGAGGAAAATACAGCACCGATCGACATCTCATCGATTGAAGTAGAGAAAAAAGGTAAGGATGCTAAAGAAGGCGCAGACGAAGCAGTAGCTTAGGCTTGCTTTGATGGGTCTTTTTTGGAGACCATATGACTAAAATTAAAATTATTTACAAAGTTCTTTTTCTTTTTATATTTGGGTTTTTTTTACTAAACCCTTTTTCTGCGTTTGCACAAGAATCTCAAGAGGATAAAGAAAGGCGCTTAAAAGCCGAGCTCGAACAGATCGAAAAGGAGATTAAGGTCCAACAAGTTATTCTTTCTGGAAAGCAACAGGAAGGAGCTTCAATCCAAAGAGATTTGGCTATTTTAAACGCGCAAATCAGTGAGGCTCAACTAAAAATTAAGAAGCATAATCTGGCAATTGAACGTCTTGGAAAAGATATCGTTGTAAAAAGTACAGTAATCGCAAAAATTGAAACTGATTTAGAGATTGGAAAAAGATCTCTTTCGCAAATCATAAGACGTACAAACCAACTCGACGACACAAGCTTGCCTGAAGTTTTTTTAGGGGCAAAAGACCTTTCTGAGTCTCTCGCAGATACAGAAAGTTTTTTAGCTATCGAAGATTCTTTAAGAGAAACTTTTGCGGAATTTAGAAACTCTAAAAAAGCCAATGAAGAAGAGAAAGTAGTTTTAAATCAAAAGAAAAATCAAGAAATAGATACTCGTGTAAACGTAGAAGCTGAGCAGAAAAAAATTAAAGTCGCAGAAGCTGAGAAAAAAAGACTTCTTTCTTTAAACAAAACTGAGCAAGCTGGGTACCAAAAGGTTATCAACGACAAAGCGGCTCGAGCTGCACAAATTCGGTCAGCTTTGTTTTCTCTTCGAGACTCAGCTGCGATTCCTTTCGGAACTGCGCTTGAGTACGCCAAACACGTAGGAAAAGTGACGGGAGTACGCCCAGCTTTTGTGCTTGCGGTCATCACTCAAGAAAGTAATCTTGGGGCGAATGTTGGAAGTTGCTACCTCACAGACACAACAACTGGAGCCGGAGTAAAAATTTCAACAGGACTTTCTATTTTAAATGTTATGAAGCCAACTCGAGATGTTGCGCCTTTTATGAAAATTCTAGAGAAATTGGGTAGGGACTACACAAAAACTCGAGTGTCATGTCCGTTTTCGATTGGGTACGGAGGGGCGATGGGTCCTGCACAGTTCATTCCCTCTACTTGGGTACTTTTCGAAGCGCGTATTGCGAATGCTCTAAAAGTGTCTACTCCTGACCCTTGGAACCCAGAGCACGCTTTTACAGCTTCAGCTCTTTACCTTGCAGACCTTGGAGCAACAGCTCAAACTTACACAGCAGAGCGTAACGCTGCTTGTAGGTACTATTCTGGGCGCCCTTGTGCCGGAACCAACACTTTCTATGGAGACCAAGTGCTCGCAAAAGCAGCTGCACTACAGTCAAATATCGACTTTTTGGATGCTCAGTAGGGAAAAAGTATACCGTATACAGTATTTGGTATATAGGCTTGCAAAATTGGCACAATTTGATAGATTGTTAAGGTAATGAAAAAAGACATACATCCACAAAGCTATAGACACGTCATCTTTGAAGACACAACTGTCGGAGAGAAATTTCTGATTGCTTCTACTGTAGACACAAAAGACACAGGAAAATGGACTGATGGAAAAGAATATCCTCTTTTGAAAGTGGAAATTTCAAGTGCGTCTCACCCTTTTTATACTGGTACTGAAAACGTCATCGACACCGCTGGTCGAATCGACAAATTCAAGGCTCGAGCTTCAAAAAAGACAGCTAAAAAATAACTCTCCAAAAACAAGACCGAAGATCCCTTTGGTCTTTTTTCTATGAAAGATTTAGATATTTCAAAATACAAAGAAAATAATAAAACTCGCTTTCTAGCTGAGGATCTTTCACGTCTACTTGCTGAGGAAGAAGAGATCAAAAAACTTGCAGAGTCTGATCCAGCGCTCGCAGAACTTTCACTTGAAGAACTAAAAAGCATCGAGTCTCAAAAAGAAAATCTGATCAAGCAGATGGATGAAATTTTAGCAGGGGACGCGATCGAAGAAGAATTTCCAAACGAAATTATCCTTGAAGTTCGAGCAGGGGCAGGAGGAGACGAAGCTTCGCTTTTTGCAGAAGAGCTCGCAAATATGTACAAAAACTATTGCTTAACAGAAGGTTGGCAATGGATCGTGATCGATGAATCAAAAAGTTCTACTGGAGGCTACAAAGAAGCTTCTTTTGAGGTTCATGGGCGAAATTCATAT